>JBHENN010000018.1:0-19835 GCA_046262015.1 Actinomycetota bacterium
ATGTAGGTGACATCTGTGTGGGCCATCTCCGGTCCGAGAACGGTCTGGACTTCCCCCATGAGGTCGGCGCCTTCGCTGGTGAGGTCCAAGTAGCGGTACTTGGGGATGAGATCGATGTCGATCGACGCGTAGATCTCCTGGGCTCTAGAGACGATGTCGCGGGCGCGCTTATGATCGACGCCATCCACCACGACAAGAACGTCGAGAGGCAAGACGCGATCGTCCACCGGCGCGATCGTGGAAGTCACCGGATCGAGGTGGTCCCGGTCGCCGCCACATCTCCACTGGTAGTCGAGCGGTGCCTCGGATCTCTTCCTGGAGAGCGTCGCGCTGCCTTCGTAGGAGATGCCGGGTCGACCGACGACAGGGAAAACGCGGATCTCGTAGACGACCGGCGTCGCGTCGAGGCTGGGGGTGTGGATGAAGTCGAGCTCTTCGTACCCCCACCGTCGGGCTCCGCTGGCGAGTAGCGTTCCGTCCGGCCCATAGACCTCGATGTCGACGTAGTCGAACATAGGGCTGTCGGCGGTGATCGCTACGGTTACCGAGGTCGACTCTGGGTGATCCACGGTCAGGTAGAAGTGGTCGCACAGTGGATCGGCACTCGTTGGGCATGCAGGATGCGGGACAAAGAAGGGGCCCCCGGTCCACGATGCCGATGCTGAGGACCTTGAGATCGTCGCACCCTGGGGACTAGCGCCGAGGGCCGCCTCGACCTGCAACGGCAGGGCGAGCCCGACGATCAGGATGACCATTGCAAGCCTGGCTTTCATCGAGGTGAATCTCCTCACGTTTAGCTCTGCGGCGCAAGTAGGCATCCGCGTCAGTCGGTGGCGGCGGGGTCCCCGTGGGTCCGGCTCGTCGCCTAACGCCCTTCGGCGATGTCGGGGCTCATGAAATCGAGCCGGCCGGGCGGACGCAGGCCCACGACGACGTCGAGCGACCCGAGGCCCCCCGGGTCCGCCAGCGCTCCTAGGGCCTGGCGCCGCGACAGCGCACGCACCGCCCGGGTCCCCTGGCCCTTTGCGAGGGCGGTGGTGTGCTCCGCGCGCAGGCCGGCATCGAGGTCTCCGAGCCCCAGCGCGCGCAGCACCTCTGTCTGGCGGACCGGCCCGTGCACGTCCAGCCCTGCAGCGCGGCAGCGGGCGGTCACCGCGGTCCAGTTGACGTGACAGGTGATGTCCTTGCTGCCCGGTGCGTCGAGCGGGTCGTCGTCGGCGACGGGCCCCGAGTAGCACACCAGCGACCCGCGCGGATGCCGCGCCAGAGCCTGCGCGTCGTCGCCGTAGTCGACCAGGATCAACCCGACGCGCTCGAAGGCCGAGGCCGCCCGGGCGATCAGCGCCTCCGCGGCGAGAGGCACCTCGAACCGGTGCGACTCGGGGAGCTCCACCCCGAGGCGGGCCAGGAAGGCCTGCAGGTGCGGGCTGGAGGGAGCGCGCGCGACGAGCTCCAACCCATCCGCGCCCGCGCCTACGCACAGCTCCAGGAGCTCCCCGCCGCGCATCTCGACGAGGTGCACGGGCAGGTTATCGAGGACCTCGTTCGCCAGCACGCATCCGGCGGGGGCGCGGGGGACCTCGGGCAGCGATCGACTCCACGAGACCCGCCCGAAGCCGTCCAGCTTCGCCCGCTGGCGTTCCGCCACGGCGGGGACACGCTCGACGAGCCGGTAGGAGGCTGCGGCGGCCAGGGCGTCACACCCGGCCAGCGCCGAGAGGAACGCGTGGGCGAAACCGCCTTCGCCCGGGCCGACCTCGACGATCTCGAACGGGGCCGGTCGTTCCAGGGCGATCCAGATCTGCTCCACGCCGCGCAGCCACAGCTGGGCGTAGGCGGGGTCGAGCTCCGAGGAGGTCACGAAGTGACCGCCCCAGCCCGTGCGCGGCGCGCCCGAGCCGTAGTACCCGTGCCTCGGGTGGTACAGCGCGAGCTGCATGTATGCGGCGAAGGGCATCGGACCCTCGGATCGGATCCGGTCGAGGACGACCCCCTCCAGCGGGGTCACCCGCGCTCTTTGGGGGCAGCCGGCGGCACCGCGCCGGCGGCGCGCCGGGCGGCGTCGGCCATGTCCTCGTACCACACCCTCTTGTCGGGATGGGTTCGGACGTTCGCTCGCGCAGCCTCCGCGACGCGGATGACTTCGGCGTGGAGCGCCCGGTGGGAGTAGAGAGCGATGAGGCGGTCGTAGGGACCCGTGGAGTCGAACCGCGCCGCGACCGCTCGCTCGTAGAGCTCGATCGCCTCGTCGTCCCGGCCGAGCTGTTCGAGGTTCTGGGCTCGCAGGTAATCCCCGACCGACTCGCTGCTCATGGATCGATGGTAGGCCGGTGCGCGCCGGGGGCAGATACGGCATCCTAAGAAGAACCAGAAGAACCTGAAGAACCTAAGGACAAGAGGAACAGGAGGCTCCATGCCAGCTCGTGATGATCTTCAGACGACCGCCCGGGCGCTCGTGGCGGAGCGGAAGGGGATACTCGCGGCGGACGAGAGTTTGGCGACGATCGGTAAGCGGTTCGACAAGCTCGGCATCCCCGCGTCGGAGGACACCCGCCGCGCCTACCGCGGTATGTTGATGGGCACCCCCGGCCTCGAGGAGTTCATCAGCGGAGTGATCCTGTTCGACGAGACGATCCGTCAGTCGGCGCTGGACGGAACGCCCTTCCCGGCGTCGCTGGCGAGCCGCGGGATCATGCCCGGCATCAAGGTGGACACCGGAGCCAAGGACCTAGCCCTCTTTTCCGGCGAGAAGGTGACCGAGGGCCTCGACGGGCTCCGCGAGAGGTTGGCCGGGTACGTGCAGCTCGGCGCCCGCTTCACCAAGTGGCGCGCCGTGATCACGATCGGCGACGGCATCCCGACCGACTTCTGCATCACCGCGAACGCGCACGCACTGGCCCGCTACGCCGCTCTCGCCCAGGAAGCCGGCCTCGTGCCGATCATCGAGCCCGAGGTGCTGATGGAAGGCGATCACTCGATCGAGCGCTGCTACGAGATCACCGAGCGCACGCTCATCGCCGTGTTCGAACAGCTCGCGCAGCATCGCGTGGCACTGGACGGCGCGTTGCTGAAGACCAACATGGTCCTCTCCGGCACGGACGCGCCGGAGCAGGCGGGCGTCGAGGAGGTCGCTCGGGAGACCTTGCGGTGCCTCCGGAAGGTCGTACCGGCAGACATCCCGGGGATCGTGTTCCTCTCGGGGGGACAGAGCGACGAGCTCGCGACGGCGCATCTGAACGCGATGAACCAGATGGATCACGGTCCGTGGGAGCTGAGCTTCTCGTACGGCCGTGCGCTCCAGGCGCCGGCGATGAACGCGTGGCGGGGGGACGAGACCAAGGTCCAGGCCGGCCAGAAAGCGCTGTATCACCGCGCCAAGCTCAACGGCCTGGCCCGGGACGGCAGCTACTCGAGCGAGATGGAGAACCAGGCCGCCTAGCCGCTTATCGTCCCGCCATGACGTGGGGACCTCGGGTGGCGCTCGCGGCGAGCGCGCTCGCCCTCGCCGCAGGAGCGCCGCATGTAGGGGCCACCGCCCGGCAGGACGCCCGCGCTGCGATCCAGGCGCTCGTCGAGCGGCGCGCCGACGCTCTGATGCAGCGGGACCGCGCCGCGTTCCTCGCAACCGTGTCGCCGTCGTCCCCGGCGTTCCTCCGGCGGCAGGAGAAGCTGTTCGACTGGATCGCCGACGTGCCGCTCGCGTCCTACGAGCTCACCGTTCGGTGGGACCGCGTCGGCGATCTCGCTCGGCAACAGGACCGAGTGCGATACCCGTCGGCTTCCGACGTGGCCATACCGCTCACCGAGGAGCGTTACCGTATCGAGGGCTACGACGAGCGCCCCGCGATCGAGGACATGTACTTCACGTTCGTGAAGGAGGAGGGCCGGTGGAAGGTCGCCGGGGATTCCGACCTCGACGACCTAGCGCTCTACTCGGGCCGTCACCTGTGGGACTTCGGGCCCGTGATCGCCCAGACCGAGGGACGCTTCCTGCTGCTCAGCCACCCGTGCGGTTACGACGGCGTCGGTCCCAACCGGGCAGGCCCGTGCGTCCGCCTCAACCCCGAGATCCTCGAGTTCGCGGGTCGCGAGCTCGACCTGGTCGAACGCTACTGGAAGGCTCCGTGGGAAGGGGAGGTGGTCGTCGTCGCTCCGGCGACGGAGGGCGAGCTCCGCCGCATGCTCCAAGCGACGTTCGACCTGGGGAAGTTCGTGGCGTTCGCCTATGCGACGGTGGACGCGAACCGCGGCCTCGACTTCACGGGCAACCGCATCGTCTTGAACTCGGCCGCGCTCTCGGGCCGATCCTCGCCGACCACGTCGAGGGTGCTCGCGCACGAGCTGCTGCACATCGTGACCCGCCGTGCATCGGGGCCCTTCGTCCCCGTGTTCGTCGAAGAGGGCTTCGCCGAGTACGTGAGCTACGACGGCAGTCCCTGGTTGAGCTTCCTGCGCGGCGAGGTCGCCGCCGGGCGATTCGACGGACGGTTGCCGCGCGACTTCGAGTTCCTCACCGGTGGAGGCACCGAGATCTACCGCAGCTACCAGGAAGCGCAGTCGGCGGTCGTCTACTTCATCGACCGGTGGGGACTGGAACGATTCGCACGCTTCTACCGGATCCTGGGGAGCACCGGCGCCGCCGCGGGCTCGACTCGTTTCCACGTGGACCGAGCACTGCGGCGAGCGACGGGTGAGAGCTACAAGACCTTCCAAGAAGGATGGGCAAGTAGTCTGACCGGATGAGCGTCAAGGCGGTCGCGGACGGTTCTAAGGACGGCTTCGCGCTCGCACGCGAGGCGTCCGCGCCGGGGCCGGTGATCGCGATCGTCGACGGTCACCAGCGCGACCTCTCCTACGTCCCCCCGGCCGATAGCGAGGTCGAGATCGTCACCCACACCGACGATCTGGGACGCGAGGTGATCCGGCACTCGACCGCTCACGTCCTCGCGCAGGCGGTGCTGGCGCTCTATCCGGGAGCCAAGTACGCGATCGGTCCACCGATAGAGGACGGCTTCTATTACGACTTCGAGGTCGACCGGCCGTTCACCCCGGAGGACCTCGAGCGCATCGAGGCGGAGATGCGCCGGATCGTCGAGGAGAACCAGCGCTTCGAGCGTGCCGAGGTGGAGCGCGACGAGGCGCTCCAGCTGTTCCGCGACCAGCCCTACAAGGTGGAGATCATCGAGGGGGTGTCCGACGCCGGGGATCCGACCCAGACGGAGGCCGCGCGGGGCGAGGTGATCTCGGTCTACCGCAACTCCCGAGCCGACCGGGGCGACGTGCCCTACGTCGACCTCTGTCGGGGCCCTCACCTTCCGGGCACCGGCCGGATAAAGGCGTTCAAGCTGCTGCGCACCGCCGGTGCGTACTGGCGAGGGGACGAGAAGCGTCCGATGCTCCAGCGCATCTACGGGACGGCATGGGAGTCGAAGGACGCGCTCGCGGCGTACCTGCACCGCCTCGAGGAAGCCGAGCGCCGCGATCATCGCAAGCTCGGCCGCGAGCTCGAGCTGTACTTCTGGACCGAGGAGGTCGGGCCGGGGCTCCCGTTATGGCAGCCCAAGGGTGGACGGGTCCGCAAGGAGCTCGAGGACCTGATCCGCACGATGGTGCTCGAGCGCGGCTACGAGCCCGTCTACACCCCGCACATCGGCAAGGCGCTGTTGTGGGAGACGAGTGGGCACCTCGACTACTTCAAGGAGAACATGTACCCGGCGATGCCCGCGGAAGAGTCCGACTACTACGTGAAGCCGATGAACTGCCCGTTCCACGTGATGATCTATCGCAGCCGGACGCGCAGCTACCGCGAGTTGCCTCTGCGCCTGGCCGAGCTCGGCACGGTCTACCGCCACGAGCGGTCGGGCGTGCTGCACGGGCTGCTGCGGTCACGGTCCATCAGCCAGGACGACTCCCACATCTTCTGCCGTCCGGACCAGGTCGTGGAGGAGCTGATCGGGTGCGTCGACTTCTTCCGCTCGCTCTATGGGCATTTCGGGTTGGGACCGGACCGCGTCGACTTCTCGACGAAGCCGGGGAAGGCGGTTGGGTCGGACGAGCTATGGGAGCTCGCCGAGCGGGGCATCGCACAAGCGCTTGCCAAGGCCGACATCGACTACGTCGTGGCTCACGGCGAGGGCGCCTTCTACGGGCCGAAGATCGACATCCACGTGCGCGACGCCATCGGCAGGATGTGGCAGATGTGCACGATCCAGCTCGACTTCCAGCTCCCCGAGCGCTTCGGGCTCGAGTACACCGACGAGGACGGCGCCCGGAAGCGCCCGGTCATGATCCACCGCGCCCTGTACGGGGCGATCGAACGGTTCATGGGGGTGCTCGTCGAGCACCTCGCAGGCGCCTTCCCCACGTGGCTGGCGCCGGTTCAGGCGGCCGTGGTGCCGATCGCGGACCGGCACGTCGGCTACGCGCGCTCGGTCGCCGACGATCTGAGCGCGGTGGGATTGCGCGTCGAGGTGGACGACTCGGACAACACGATGGGCGCCAAGATCCGCCATCATCAGATGCAGAAGGTCCCCTACATGCTCGTCGTAGGCGACAACGAGGCTGGTTCTGGGACGGTGTCGGTGCGTTTGCGCTCCGGCGAGGAGCGCAGGGATGTCGAGGTGGGCGCGTTCCGGGCCGCGCTGCTCGATGAGGTCGCCGAGCGCAAGCTGGAGCCCTCCGTCTAACGATGGAGCGGTTGTGGCGCCCGTGGCGGATGGAGTACGTGGGCGCCGACCAGGACGAGGACCGTTGTGTCTTCTGCGACCACCTCGGTGGGAACGACGACGTCGCGGCGCGGATCCTGCTCCGCACCGGGCATGTCTTCGTGATCCTCAACGCGTTCCCGTACAACACCGGACATCTGATGGTTGCCCCGGTGCGGCACACGGGCGACCTCGCCGACCTCGCGCCGTACGAACGGCATGAGCTGATGGACGTCACCGCCGAGTCGGTGCGCATCCTGACCGAGGCGATGGGAGCGCACGGTTGCAACGTCGGCATGAACCTCGGCCGTGTCGCCGGTGCCGGGATCCCGGGCCATCTCCACATCCACGTGGTCCCGCGCTGGGGAGGCGACACCAACTTCATGCCGGTCGTGGGCGAGACCAAGGTCCTCCCCGAGATGCTCGACGAGACCGACGCCAAGCTCCGCCCGCTGTTCGCGGCCGTCACCCGACACGGCTCGCCTCCGCCGAACGGGTGAAGAAGCTACACACATAGCGGGCGGCATCACCCACTCGGTGAGGAGACCGGCGGGTGGGTCAGGCGTGGGCTTCTTCCTTGGCCGCGTCCAGGATCTTCTGGGTTAGGTCGTGGGGGACCTCCTGGTAGTGGGAGAACGACCAGGAGAATGTCCCCTTGCCACCGGTCATCGACCGCAGGTCGGTCGCGTAGTGGGTGACCTCGCCGAAGGGGACCTTGGCGCGGACCAATTGGCGGCCGCTGCCCACCGATTCGATCCCTTCGGGGATACCGCGCCGCTTCTGGAGGTCGCCCATGATGTCGCCGGTGAACTCCTCGGGGACGAGGACCTCGAGCAGCCAGACGGGCTCTAGCAGCGTGACGCCGGCCTTGTCGATCGCGTCCTTCATGCCGTTGGCGCCGGCCAGCTGGAAGGCCATGTCCGAGGAGTCGACGGTGTGGTACTTGCCGTCGTAGAGCTCTACCTTGATGTCGATCATCGGGAAGCCCGTACCGACCCCGCGCTCCAGCGCGGCGCGCACACCCTTCTCAACGGAGGGGATGAACTGGTTGGGGACCGAGCCGCCGAAGATCTTGTCCTCGAACACGAACCCCGAGGCCCGCGCCAGTGGCTCGACCCGGATGTTGCAGATCCCGTACTGGCCGTGACCTCCCGATTGCTTGACGTGCCGGCCCAGTGCTTCGACCTTTGACCTCAGGGTCGAGCGATACGGGACCTTGAAGGGGACCTCCTCGACCTCGACCCCGGACTTGCGCTTGAGGCGCTCGAGCGCAACGTCCAGATGTGCGTCCCCCATCCCCCAGAGGATCATCTGGTGGGTCTCGTCGCTGCGTTCGAGGGTGAGCGAGGGATCCTCTTCGATCAGCTTCGAGAGGCCGATCATGAGCTTGTCCTCGTCGCCCTTCGTCTTGGGCTGGATCGCCTTCGGGAGGAGGGGCTCCGGTGCCTCGATCCCGGGATAGACGATAGGAGCTGCCTTGTCGGCGAGGGTGTCTCCGGTGACGGTGTGGCTCAGCTTGGCGACGGCACCGATGTCGCCGGCGCGCAGCTCCGTCATGGGCTCCTGGGTCTTGCCGCGCATCGTGAAGACGTGGCCGACGCGCTCGTCGACCTTGCGCGATGCGTTGTGCAGCGACGTGTCGCCCTTGAGCACGCCTGAGTAGACCCGGAAGAAGCTGACCCGGCCGACGTATGGATCCGTCATCGTCTTGAAGACCAGCGCCGACATCGGAGCGTCCGGCTTGGCCTCCCGGGCATCGTCGTCCACCCCTTCCGCCGGAGGACGGTCGAGGGGGGAGGGCCCTGCCGCGACTATCACATCGGCGAGCCGGTCGACACCGATCAGCTTGGTTGCCGCTCCGACGATCACCGGGAACATGCGCGCCTGCGACAGACCGTCGTGCAGCGAGCGCACGACCTCGTCACGCGTCAGCTCCCCGCCCTCGAGGTACCGCTCCAGAAGCTCGTCGTTGGTTTCCGCGACCGAGTCGAGCAAAGAGGTACGGACCTCATCGACCCGAGCTTGGCGGTCCGCCGGGATGGGTTCTTCGGTGGACCTCCCGGCGTCGTCGTAACCGTAGGCGGCGACGTCGACCACGGAGATGACCCCTCTGAAGTCGTGCTCTCGGCCGAGCGGCAAGGAGAGCGGGGCGATGCCCATGCCGAACGACGCGCGCAGCTGCTCGAGCGTGCCCCGGAACGAGGAGTTCTCGCGGTCGAGCTTGTTGACGAAGACGATCCGGGGGAGATCGAGCTCGTCGGCGTAGCGCCAGGCGACCTCGGTCTGGACCTCGAGACCCTCGACCCCGCTGACCACGAACACCGCGAGGTCGGCGACCCGCATCGCGGCGCGGAGGTCGCCGATGAAGTCGGCGTAACCCGGCGCGTCGAGGATGTTGATCTTGTGGTCGTCCCACTCGATCGGCGCCAGAGCGGTCGAGATCGAGATGCCCTTGCGGATCTCCTCCTCGTCGAAGTCGCACACCGTGTTGCCCTCGGTGATCCTGCCCATGCGGGTCGTTGCGCCCGAGACGTGGAGAAGCGCCTCGGCCAGCGACGTCTTGCCCGATCCCCCGTGGCCGACCAGAACGATGTTGCGGATGTTCTCCGTGAGATAGCTCTTCATCGGTCTCCTTCGCGAAGGGTCCCTGGGATGAGTGGCGGCCATCGTATTCGCGGCTCGGCAGGGGAGGGAAAGGCTCGCTCAATAGGATGCGCGGATGATCGACGCGAAGCTGCGCGGGCTGTGGGACCGGGTCATGAGGCCCATCGGCCGGGCCCTCGGAGCGACCGGCGTGAGCCCCGATGTGATCACCCTTCTCGGCGTCTCGATCCAGGCGGTGGCGGCGGTCCAGATCCTGCAAGGGGAGCTGCTCGTCGCCGGTCTGGTCGGGGTGGGGGCTGCGATCGCAGACGGCTTCGACGGAGCCGTGGCCAAGGCTCAAGGACGGACGAGCCGGTTCGGCGCGCTGCTCGACTCGACCACCGATCGTGTCACGGACGCGCTCTTTCTGATCCCCGTCGTGTGGCTCTACGGGGTCGCCCCCGACGTGCCGGAACGGGACCAGCCGTGGGTGGCGGCGGTGACGCTGCTGGCGTTCGTGGCGGGATTCCTTGTCTCCTACGTGAAGGCGCGCGCCGAAGCTCTGGGGTTCGAATGCAAGGTCGGGATCGCCGAGCGCGCCGAGAGGGTGATCCTGATCCTCGTCGGCCTCTTGTTCGACGTCCTTCCGGTCACCATCACGATCCTCGCCGCGCTGTCGGTGGTGACCTTCGTGCACCGGGTCGTGCACGTACGACGGCAGCCCGGGAGTGTCTAGGTCTCCCGGCGGCGAGCCGCGTGAGAGCCCGCTCCTGCAGCTCGTCTACTACGGGTACCGGGTCGCCTCGGCGCTCGCGCGCGTTCTGCCCGAGCGGCTCGCCTACGGGGTCGCCGACCGTTGCGGGACGATCCTGGCGCGCCGATCGCCCAAGCGCACGGTCGTGGCGCGCAACCTGGCGCGCGTCACCGGCCGCCAACCCGGATCCCCGGAGGTGCAGGATCTCGTCGTCCGTTCCTTCCGCTCGTACGCGGAGTACTGGCTGGAGACGTTCCGGCTCGTGCAGGCGCCGCGCGAGTTCTTCCTGGAGAGGTTGCTGGCCGACGGGGAGGACCACCTGCTCGGCGCGCTGGCGAACGGGCGCGGCGTGGTCGTGGTCATCGGCCATCTCGGCAACTGGGACGCTGCCGGTGCCTGGGCCGCAACACTCACGGGGTCGCTGGTGACGGTCGCCGAGGTCCTCAGGCCGCGTCGCATGTTCGATTTCTTCGCCGACCACAGGCGCCGCCTGGGCATGACGATCCTTCCCGCGCGGCCCGGCGTCACCTCCGAGCTGGTGGAGCTCGCCCGGGCGGGGCACGTCATCGCGATCCTGGGCGACCGGGACCTCAAAGGGACCGGCGTCGAGGTGGACTTCTTCGGAGAGCCCGCGACGTTCCCCGTCGGCGCGGCCGCGATCGCCCGGCGCGCCGAGGTCCCTCTGCTGGTGGCCGGCGTGCGCAGCGAGCGCCGGCCGACGGGACGCGGCTGGCGGGCGACGATCGGGCCTCCGGTCGAGCTGCCCGAGGGGACCGACGACGCGTCCGCGGTCGCAGAGCTGACGCGCGCCGTCGCGCGTGAGCTCGAGCGGCACGTCGCCGCGACCCCCGAGCAGTGGCACGTCTTCCAGCCGTTCTGGCTCGCCGACCGGGCCCCTGGATGAAGGTCGCCGTCGTGTGCCCCTACGCATGGGACCGCTTCGGAGGGGTCCAGACCCACGTACGCGCTCTCGTGACCTCCCTGCGTGGACGCGGCCACGACGCGGTCGCGATCGCTCCGACCTACGAGGCCAAGGTCCCTCCGGAAGAGGGGGTCGTCTTCGCGGGCCGCGCCGTGCGCGTGCCTGCCAACCGCTCGGTCGCACCGATCTCCTTCGGTCCCTTCGGCGCGGTGGCCCTCCGGAAGGCTCTCGGACGCGACCCTGAACGGCTGGTGCACCTGCACGAGCCGCTGATCCCGAGCCTGTCACTCGTCGCGCTGTGGAACGCGCGCGGCCCCAGGGTCGGCACGTTCCACGCGTCGGCGGAGTCGAATCCGCTGTACGCGGCAGCCAAGCCGGCACTGGCGCGCGCGATCGACCGTCTCGCGGTCCGGTGCGCGGTCTCGACCGCGGCGCGCGACCACGTTGCCCGGTACTTCCCTGGCGATTACGAGCTGACCCCCAACGGCGTGGCCGGTGAGCGCTACCGGGTCGCGCCGGCGGCGGACCTGGGGACCGGCCCCACCGTGCTGTTCCTCGGGCGGATCGAAGACCGCAAGGGCCTCGACGTCCTCATAAAGGCGCTGGCGCGCATCGACGAGGTCGGCGCCACCCTGGTCGTCGCGGGGGCGGGACCGGAGGCGGTCCGCTGCCGCTCGCTCGCCGGCCGGCTGGGTGTCCGGACCCGCTTCCTGGGTCGCGTGGACGAGGATCTGAAGCCCGGCGTGTTCCGCGCTGCGGACGTCTACTGCGCTCCCGCCCTCGGCGGCGAGTCGTTCGGCATCGTCCTGCTTGAGGCCATGGCTGCGGGAACCCCCGTCGTGTGCTCCTCGTTGCCCGGGTTCCGGGAGGCCGCCGGAGATGCCGCCCGATTCGTCCCGCCCGGCGATCCTTACGCGTTGTCGGAAGCGTTGCGGTCGCTGCTGCGCGACGACGCCGAGCGCGCCCGCTGCGCGGTCGCGGGCGAGAGGCGCGCCGGGGCGTTCGACTGGGAGCGTCTCGTCGTGCAGGTCGAAGACGTCTATGCCCGTGCCGTGGCCGCGCACGGCACCTCGTCCGGCGCGGCTTAGATTCGCCGCGTGTCGGCTATCGGGGCGAGCTCGCGCGGCGCGCCGCGGCTGCGCGCGGTGGAAGCCACCGGCGTGGTCAAGACCTATCGTCAGGGAGACGAGACCATCCACGCGCTGCGGGGGATCGATCTCGCGGTGACCGTCGGCGAGTTCGTCGCGATCACCGGTGCGTCCGGCTCCGGAAAGTCGACCCTCCTCCACATCCTCGGCGGTCTCGACCGGCCCGACGAGGGGGAGGTGCGCCTGGAAGGCGCGCTGCTCTCGACCCTGGGGGACGACGACCTCGCATTGGTCCGACGACGACGTCTGGGTTTCGTGCTCCAGTTCTTCAACCTGCTGCCGACGCTGTCTGCGCTCGAGAACGCCGCCTTCCCGCTGCTGCTGGACGGCAGGGAGGACGCCCTGAGGGTCGCCCGCGCCGCCCTGGAGGGGGTGGGGCTCGGGCACCGCCTAGAGCACCGCCCGTCACAGCTGTCGGGTGGCGAGCAGCAGCGCGTCGCCCTCGCCCGGGCCCTGGCGACCACACCTGCGGTCGTGTTCGCCGACGAGCCCACGGGCAACCTCGACTCGACCACCGGCCGCGCGATCCTCGACCTGATCCGCGCGACCGCCGACGGAGGTCAGACGATCGTGATGGTCACGCACGACGCGCACGCTGCCGCCTTCGCCGACCGCGTCGTTCACCTGTCCGACGGCGCCCTCGCCCCGTGAGGATCCCCGCCGCCGCCACGGTCTTCGCCCGGGTCAACCTGCGGCATCTGCGTGAACGGAGGCTGCGCTCGGCACTCACCGTTACCGGGGTCGCGGCCGGTGTGGCCCTGGTCTTCTCGATCTCGGTGATCAACGCGACGCTGCTCTCCTCGTTCCGGTCGAGCCTGCGCGCGGTCGCCGGCGCGGCGGAGATCGAGGTGGCCGGAGCCGATCAGACGGGCCTGCCGGCGGACGCGGTGACACGGGTCGCCGCGGTCGAGGGGGTCGAGCAAGCGGTGCCGGTGGTGCGCACCCTCGCCGCGGTCGGTGGGCCCGACGGGCGTCACCGGGTGATGTTCCTCGGCGTGACCCCGGCGTTCGCCGGGTTGTTCCCGTCCGATCCGGGACCGCTGGGACGGGTCGTCGTGCAGGGCGGCTTCGGCCCCGACGGCCGCGGCGTGCTGTTGGGAACGGCTGCGATCGAGGTGCTCGGCGCCCGGGTCAGCGACCGGGTCGCGGTGGAAACACCCTCGGGGGCGCGCCGCGTGACGGTAGCGGGGTCCATCGGCGGGGGTCCCGTGGCCGCCTTCAACGGAGGCCGGATCGCGGTGATGCTGTTGCCTGCGGCTCAGGAGCTGTTCGCCCGCGGGGGGCAGGTCGACTCGATCTACGTCGTGGTCGACCCCGACGCAGACGTCGCGGAAGTCGAGGGGGCCATCGGCCGCACTCTCGGCGGGGCCGGGATCGTCGGAGCGCCCGGCGAGCGCGAACGCGGCCTCGAGCGCGTGTTCTCCAGCCTCAGCACCCTGCTGTCGCTGGCCGGGACCGTCGCACTGTTCGTGGCCCTGTTCGTCGTCTACAACACGATGTCGATGTCCCTCGCCGAGCGCCGGCGCGAGCTGGCCATGGCGCTCGCGCTGGGGGCTACGCGGTCCCAGCTGTTCGCGGCGACGCTGGTCGAGGCGGTAGTCATCGGGACCATCGCCGCGGTCGCAGGGGTCGCCGGAGGTCTCCTCCTCGCGCGCATGCTCGTAGAGCAGGCGATCGAGGGCTACAGGATCCTGCCGATCAGCGGAAGCGGAGCCGCGGTCGTCGCTCCGACCCAAGCGCTGATCGCCGCCCTCGGAGGGATAGCGGTCTCGTTGGCCGGCGCCCTCGTCCCGGCGCGCCGAGTGCTCGCGGTCGCGCCGATCGAAGCTCTCAGACCCGATGCCGCGTACGAATGGCGAGCGGGGACGCGCCACGCGCGCGCCGCTGCGTTGGGCGTCGCGGTCGTGGCCGTGGCGCTCGCGGTGGCCACGTTCTTCGCCTACGTCGTCGCCCCGGAACGGAAGTGGCTCGTAACGCTCGGCATGGTCTTCGGGATGGTCGCGGTGACCTCTCTGCTTCCACTCGTGGTCCCGCTCGGCGTCCGCCTGATCCGGCCGCTGCTGCGAAGGTCCGCCGGCACCGTGGGACGGCTGGCCGGGGACTCGCTGGCCACGAACCCCGGCAGGACCACGTTCACCGTGGCGGCCCTCGTGCTCACCCTCGGGATGGTCCTCGGGGTCGGCAGCGCGCTCGCGTCGTACCAGCGGCAGATCGAGCTAACGGCCGGCGCGTTGATAGGGGCGCCCCTGTACGTCACCGCGGAGTCGTTCTCGGGGCTGACGTCCGACCAGCCGTTGTCGCTCGGCCTACAACCCGAGCTCGAAGCGGTCCCCGGCGTGGCGTTCGTGTACCCGCTCCGCTTCGTGCTCCTCAACGTGGGTGACGAACAAGGGGTCATGTACGCGATCTCGGTGGAAGAGGCCCTGCGCGAGGGCGCGACCACGGCCCTCTCGGCCATCACCGACGACCCGGATGCGTTCCTCGACGGCCTCTCAGCCGGCGACATCGCCGTATCGCACCTGACTGCACGGCGGCACGATCTGTCCGTGGGTGACGAGCTGGTGCTCCCCACACCTTCGGGCGCACGGGCGTTCGAGGTCGCGTCGGTGTTCGACGACCTCTCGTCGCTCGACACGATCTACATGGACGACCGCATCTACCGGAAGCTGTGGCGCGACGACAAGGTGGACGAGTTCGGAGTGCTGCTCGACCCCGGCGCCTCGCTCGGTGAGGTGCGCGCCGGCCTCCAAGACGCGGTGCGTCGTACCGGCACGCCGGCGCGCGTGTACGAGAAACGAGAGCTGGTGGGGCGGATCCTGGAGCTCATCGCCGGCACGTTCTCACTCGCCCGGGGGATCCAGCTCGCCGCGCTGGTCGTCGCTCTGGTGACGATCGCGAACACGATGTTCACCGCGGTCCTCGAGCGTAGGTGGGAGATGGGGCTCCAGCGCGCGGTGGGGATGTCGGAGACCCAGCTCCGGCGGGAGGTCCTGGTGGAGGCGGCCGCGATCGGATCCCTCGGTGGGGCCGGCGGTGCCGTGGTGGGAACGATCACCGGTTACGTGATGACCCTCTCGATGGAGGTCCAGTTCGCGTGGGACATCCCTTTCAGGCCGCCGCTGGCCCTCGGCGCGGCCGCGATCCTCGCCGGGATCGTCCTCGCGGCTGGCGCCGGTCTCGTGCCCAGCCGGCTCGCCGGGCGCGCCCCGATCATCGAATCCCTGCGCTACGAGTAAGGGGACCGGTGCGGGATGATGGCGTCATGAGAGGGCTCGGCTCCCACGCGCTGTCCGTCCTCGTAGTGGCCGCGGCCGCGTGCAGCAGCGGGCCGGCGGTCGACAACGCCGTGGGCGAGCGCACGGGTCCCCCCTCCCGAGTGTCATCGCCGAACGCGGGCGCGTCTTTACGACCGCGTGCGGACGATGCCGGAGGTGAGAGCCGGGGTCGCGAAGGGCGCGGTGGCCGCGCCGCGCGCGGATCGGGCAAGCGGGACACCAGGACCGGCGGGGCCACGCCGGCGGTCGGCCCCAGCGGTAAGGGGGCGAGCGTTCCCGCGCTGGGACTCCCCGCGGGCGGGCGCTACCTCTACGACCAGACGGGCTTCGAGGAGGTCTGCCAGGGGAACTGCCACCGAGAGCGGCTGCCCCGCGTCCAGCCGATGACCGTCGAGGTACACAGGTCCCAGGCGGGGGCGGCCGTGGTGGTCTCGGACGCACGGGTGTCGGACACTCGCTCGATCCGGACGACCACCCGCTTCACCCGCGCCGAGGCGGCGATCACCGAGGTCGTCGCCCGTTTCTCCTACGGAACGCTGCGCTTCTCGAACACCTACCAACCCGAGCCGGCGGTGGCCGCCTTGCGCTTCCCCCTCGAGCCGGGGGCTTCCTGGAGTGGCCGCTGGGACGCCAGGACCTCAGGCGAGTACCGGGTCCGCGTCGCCGCCCGCGAGGTGGTGAGCACCTCCGCGGGGCGGATCGACGCGTTCCGGCTGCAGACCTTCACCCGGTTCGAAGGGGAGTTCGAGGGGACTGCCTCCAGCGTCGTCTGGGTGGACGCGCTGACCTCGGCGATCGTGAAGACCTTCGGTGAGATGCACCTCGAGAGCGCCTTCGGGACCTTCAACTCCAAGTTCCGGACGGTGCTCTCGTCCGGGCCCGGCTACCGGTGACGGCGGCGAGCCGTTCGGCGCATGTGCCTCGGGGCGAGTGGGCGCCGGTGGGCCCGGACCTCGAGGCGCGCGGGTTCGTGCGCGTCGTCGGCGCCGTGGCGGCTCTGGTCGGCGGGGTCGGGGTCGCCGTCTCGCTCGCGTTGAGCGCCGCGGGCGTCCCCCCGCTCGTCGCCGCGGGATCGGTGGTGGTGCTCGTCGCGATCGCCTGGGCGCGGGTCGCGGGACGGGGCCGGCGCGCGCTGTCGGAGTTGGGGGCGCGCCGGCTGGCGACCGGGGAGGAGCCGCGCGTGCGCAACCTCATGACCGGGCTGGCGGCCGACGCCGAGGCTCCGCTCCCGGGGCTGTGGCTCATCGAAGACGACGGGCCGAACGCCCTCGTCTGCCATGCCGGAGGGCCTGCGGTCGCCTTCACCACCGGCCTGTTGCGATCCTGCACGCACACCGAGCTCGAGGCGGTTGCCGCTCACTGTCTCCAGCGGGCGCGTACCGCCCGCCGGCTGAACCTCTACGACGCAGCCGCTCCTCTCGCGCGCCGGCTCCTGCATCTCGACACGTGCGCCGTCGACCTGCGCGCGGCCGCGGCCACCCGCTACCCCCCGGCGCTCGCATCCGCCATCGCCAAGGCCGCTGTCCGGAACGACCGCTTCGGGTTCTTCTGGTTCGTGCCCCCGGGCGGCTACGCCGCGACCCGCGACCGGCGCGTCGCCGAGCTTCTCGATCTCTGACCCGGCCGGTAGGATCGGGGTCCGGGTCGGCGGTCCGGCCGATGTGTTCTAAGGAGTCCTCATGACCGATACCTCTACCGAGACCGGTGGCATCCGCGTCAAGCGAGGCCTGGCGGAGATGCTCAAGGGCGGCGTCATCATGGACGTCACGGACGCAGACCAGGCGCGCATCGCTCAAGAAGCGGGTGCGGTCGCGGTCATGGCGCTCGAGCGTGTTCCGGCCGACATCCGCGCCGAAGGCGGCGTGGCTCGGATGGCCGACCCCGAGAAGGTCTCCGCGATCATGGAATCGGTGTCGATCCCGGTCATGGCCAAGTGCCGCATCGGTCATTTCGCCGAAGCCCAGGTCCTCCAGGCTCTGGGGGTCGACTACATCGACGAGTCAGAGGTTCTGACGCCCGCGGACGAGGCCCATCACGTCGACAAGTGGCGGTTCACGGTGCCGTTCGTGTGTGGGGCGACCAACCTGGGAGAGGCTCTCCGCCGGATCGGGGAGGGCGCCGCGATGATCCGTTCGAAGGGGGAGGCCGGAACGGGCAACGTGGTCGAAGCGGTCCGGCACATGCGGGCGATCACGTCGTCGATCCGAGAGCTCCAGGGGTCCGGTTCCGAGGAGCTGATGGCGGCGGCCAAGGACCATCAGGCTCCCTACGAGCTCGTGCGCCTGGTTGCCCAGACCGGCAAGCTGCCCGTGGTCCTGTTCACCGCGGGAGGGATCGCAAGCCCCGCCGACGCCGCGTTGATGATGCAGCTGGGCGCCGAGGGAGTGTTCGTCGGGTCCGGCATCTTCAAGTCGGGCGATCCCGCGACGCGTGCCCGTGCGATCGTGGAGGCAACGACCTATTTCAACGAGCCCGAGCTCGTGGCGAAGGTGTCGCGCGGTCTGGGCGAGGCCATGGTCGGCATCAACATCGCCGACATCCCCGCCGAGGCGCGCCTCGCGCAGCGCGGTTGGTGAGGCGCTAGGGACATCCGCTTCCGGCGCACGTCCGGTCCCTCCGGAGCCGGCGCGCCAGAGCTCGTGCGTCGTCGGGATCGTTCGAGCGGTTGCGATCCCCGAACAGGTTCCGCAACTCCCACGGGTCCTTGACGAGGTCGTAGTACTCGCGGAAGAAGCGCTTCCCGCCTTTCGTGTAGTACTCGATGTAGTGGTACCGGTCGGTGACGGTCGAGGCCCACGTGGGTATCGGGATCCCGACCTCGTCCCAGGCTTCCGTGAGGATCCGCTCGCGGGTCGGACCGGTGATCAGCGATCGTCCGTCGACGGTGTGGGCCGGGTCGATCCCTGCAGCCTCGAGGACGGTGGGGGCGATATCGATGTTGGCGACCAGGCGGTGATCGATGGTTCCCGGCACTATCCGACCCGGCCAGCGGGCCAGGAAGGGGATGCGGATCGACGGCACGTACGGCAGGTACTTGCCGACGACGCGATGCTCGTTCCACAGGAACCCGTTGTCGGACACGAAGAACGCAAGCGTGGTCTCGGACTCGCCCAGGGCCGTCATCTTGTCGAAGGTGTCCTCGACGAGGTCGTCCACCGACATCAACGTCCGCAGCGTGGGCGCGTAGACCTCGAACATCGGACGGAACGGCGGCGGGCTCTTGCGCACGTAGCGCGGCTTGTCCGAGAGGTTCCTCTCGAACACGGCGGGATTCTTGACGCGTGGGGGAACCGCCGCGTCCTGATACCGGGACTCAGGGATGTACGGCGAGTGAGGCGCGTACACCCAGAGGAACAAGAGCCACGGCTGGAGGTCGGTCGTCTCGCTCTCGTCGAGGAACTCTTGGGTCCGGGACGAGATGTAGCTGGTCGAGTACGCGTCGACGGTCTGGAGCTGACCATCGACGTTCCACGTCCCGCTCTCGTAGCCGCGCTCTTTGCCCCCCGGGAAGATCGCGAAGCGGTCGAAGAACGGCGGGTCGTTGCGGATGTCCCACGAGTTGAGGTACTTGCCGAAGAATCCCGTGCGGTAACCGGCCGACCGCAGGTAGTACTGCAGAGTGGTCTGGTGGTCGAGCTTGCCGGCCTCGCCGGCGTCGTTGGTGAGGACGCGGTGGTTGTGCGCGTAGCGGCGGGTGAAGATCGAGGCCCGGGATGGGCAACACACAGGCGTCGTGGCGACGGCCTTGCGATAACGCGTCCCCTGGTCGCGGAAGATCCTCTGCGTGGCGTCCATCACCTTCAGGGTGTCCGCCGGGCGCTGGTCGTCGGTCATGATGATCAGCACGTTGGGACCGAGTGGCAGGGGGACCTGCGCCCGGGCCGCCGGTTCTCCCCGCACCAGGGGGGGAGATGCAAGGGCGGCGAGCCCCAGCGTGACGGCCACTAGCACGCGTAGCGCGCGGCGCCGCTCGAATCGCCGTCCTCGGTGCATGGGTCCTCCCGGTCGGAGTCTCGCGAGCAGCCCTCAGCTCGCGGCGATCCGCTCATCCTAAAGCCGGACCGGCGCGGGCCGGTCGTCGCGGGACAGCCGCGGGGCGATCGTACGGAGCCGGGGGAAGGGTTCACCCGGTCGACGGCGAACGCTGGGGGCATGACCCGTCTCCGGAAGCTCGCCCTGCTCGCCGCGACCGGGGTCCTGTCGGTGCTCGTGGCGGGTTCCGCTCCCGCGGTCCCCCCCTCGGACGAGGTCGTCCTCCGCTCGCCGTCTGCCCGCAGAGTCGATTGCACGGCCGCGGCGCGCCGGGCGATGCCCGAGGGCAAGGGTCACGACCACTTCAAGTCCTCGCAGCACCGCTTCAGCTGCGCGATGGACTTCGTGCGCTTCCTGCCGCTCCACGAAGAGCTCGCCGCTCGGCCCGACGTGGTCCTCGGCGAGATGGACGTCAAG
>JBHENN010000019.1:0-3563 GCA_046262015.1 Actinomycetota bacterium
TATTCTTACTCAGGACGCGCGTGACGCCGATCGCTCCACGAGAGCGCGCGCGACGGCGAGCTCCGTGACGGATCCCAGCTCGTCGAACGTGACCAGGGAACCGGCGAGGAGGACGTCGGCCTCCGATGAGGCTGCCTCCCACATGAGGCGGCCAAGCCACAGACGTGACCACGCGGCGTGCCAGCGCGCCCCCAGTCCGTCGAACGTTGCAACCGATCGGGCCAACAGCAGTTGACCCGCCGGGGAGTCACCGCGCGCGAACGCAGCCGCTCCGTCCAGCCGGTCCGCGAAGGCGGGAAGCGAGGCGGATCTCACTCGCTCGATCTCGGACCTTGCTTGCTCCAGGGCCTCCTCGGCCATGTCCCATCGTTGGGCCAACAGGATGAGGTCGGCCAGCGCTTCGAGCCGCGCCGTTCGGACCTCGTCGGGACAACCGGAATGGCCGCCGGTCTCGATCGCGATCAGTGCGAAGGCTTTGTCGTGCATCCCCAGGTGCGCGTACAAACGAGCCAGCGTTGGCTCGAAGGCGCCGCGGTGGATCCCATGCGCCAGCGCGCCCTCCAGGATCGACAAGTAGCGTATCGATCCGTCCCGTTCGCCACGTAGTTCGTGACAGAGAGCGGTACACGCGTACCCGCGCAGCGCGTAGGGGACCGGCAGATCGCGACCGTCCTCTGCCTTCAGCCGGTCCAGGTCGTCCTGGTCCTCGAGGACCCCCGCCCATCGTCCCAGCATGAATCGAGCGCATATGCGCCAGGCCAGGGCGTGAACGTAGCCGCCGACGTCGAGCCCTCTTGTCGCTTCCAAACAGCGCGAGGAGTAGGCCTCTGCTGAGAAGAAGTCGCCGCTGTTGTGCGCGGCCCATGCAGCCATACCGAGAGCGTCGCCCAACTCGCGCGGGTCGGTGATGCGGCCCTCCAGGGCGATCCTCTGCTCGCCGAGAGGTCGCATCTCTCGGAACCGGCCCTCCACCAGGAATACGCCCCCAGCGATGTCCAGCGTTGCGGAGACTAGGTCGGCATCGTTCAAGCTTTCGGCGATGCGTACCGCTTCCCTCGCACTCCCCGCGGCATCGCCCGAGACGCGCTCATGGTCTGAGACCCAAAGACCGGCCTGGCTCATCAGGAGCATGCAGCGTTCCCGACTATCACCCGGCCCCGCTGCCGCCAGCCCACGAGCGATCAGGGTGGTGATCCTCTCCGTCGGGACCTCTTGCTGCAAGGCTCCTGCGAAGCGGGTGGCGATCAACGCGGCCTTCGCCGCCAGTCGTGCCTCCACCTCGGGCCGCCTGCTGTCGAGGCGGTCGAGGTCGCCGAGCGCCTCGCAGAACATCTTCCACGCGGAGTCGCCCTCGAAGGTCATGTAGTAGATGTCACCGAGCGCCTCGAGCGCCTCGATACGTTCCGGTCCCGGGGACGACAGTTCGACCGCAGCCGATCCGAAACGGCCTGCCTCTCGGATGGCGAAGCTTCGCTGAGCCTTCCTGGCGCTGGCCATGTAGGCCGCGCGAGCCTCAGCCCTGAGGCTTTCGTCCCCTGTTACCTCATGCGCCCGATGGAAGTGATGGGCCATGAGTTCCACGTATTCGTCCGACCGGGTCCCCGACACGCGCTTGAGCCACCGGCCCACACGCTCGTGCATAGTCGCCCGAACCCGTCGTGGAAGGGTCTGGTAGGCAACGTCGCGCACGAGGGAGTGCTTGAAGACGTAGTCCGGCTCGCCCGGGTCGTCCGACTTGACTATCAGCTCTCGAGCCTCGAGCTCGTCGAGGCGGGGTCGAGCATCGCGCTCGTCCGAGAGCGCGTGGAGAGTGGCAACGCGGAATCCCCGGCCGATGACCGCCGCCTCTTGAAGAAGACGCCGGGTGGTCGAGGGCAAGAGGTCGATGCGGGACAGGATGACGGACTGAACGTTGTCAGGGATCACGAGCTCCATCACCTGGCCAACCTGTGCCCCCGAATCCCCCGCCTCGTCGATGAGACCGCGTGTGATCTGCTCGACGAAGAACGGGTTTCCCTCCGCCCGTTGCAGGATGCGATCCCTCAGGGCTCCCACCGCCGCTCCCCCCAGCAGCTGGTCCACCAGCGCGCCGGTCTCGGCATCCTGCAGGGGGTCCAAGCGGAGGGAGGTCTCGAGATCCGCCGCAGGCCACCCGGGACGATCCGTAGCGAATCCGGGCCGAGCGGAGCAGACGATGAGGACGGGAGACTCCACCCGCTGTGCGAGATCGCCGAGAACCTCGAGCAGCAACGCGTCCGCCCAGTGCACGTCTTCGATGATCACGATCAGGGGCCGCTCCGAGCTGAATGCCGACAACAGTGCGCACCACGTGAACAACAGATGTTCGTGCACCTCCCGAGCGTTCCCATCCGCGCCCGAAGTCAGATCGAGACCCAGTGTCGCGGTCAAGCCGGCGAAGATCCTCGAGGAGTTTGCGCCGCGACCAAAGAGCCGTTGGTCCAGCATGCGGATCTTCTCCAGGACGACGTCGAGATCGTCTTCCACCAGGACCCCGGACTCGGCTCGGAGGATGTCGGCGAGTGGGCCAAGCGTGACCCCTGCCCCATATCCGACGCAGCGGCCGGACACGACGCCGCACCTGTCGGCGACGGAGTCTGCGAATTCCTCTATCACGCGCGACTTGCCGACACCGGGGTCTCCAACCAAAGTCACGATCAGGGCGTGGCGATCTTCGATCACCTGGTCGAGTGCCCGGTCCAGAGCGTGCATCTCGCGCTCCCGTCCGATCATCGGCACGGGGGCCTTAGCCAGAGATGCGACCGGTCTCCGGGCCCCCATGACTCTCCACACATCAAGGGGTTGTGCCTTTCCCTTGATGTCTTGCGGGCCGAGAGCTTCGAGGAGAAACCTGTCATCGACCGATCGCGCGGTGCGAGCGCCGATCAAGATCGTGCCGGCTTGTGCGAGTTGCTGGAGGCGAGCGGCAACGTTTACCGCATCAGACGTCAGGGGCAGGTCTTGCTCGGGATCACTCCCCGCCAGCACTTCACCGGTGTTGATCCCAACACGGATCCGCAAGGGCATGTCGGGATGCTCGCACCCCCAGTCCTCGAGCCGACGGATCATCCTCAGAGCCGCGTCCACCGCGCGGACCGGATCGTCATCGTGCGCTGACGGGATACCGAAGAACGCGAGGATCGCGTCTCCGATGTACGCGTCGACGTGGCCTCCGAGCGCCCGGATCTCACCGGCCATGAGCGAGAAGAACTGGCCCATGAGATCGCGTGCGTCTTCAGGGTCGAGCTTCTCGACGGTCGATGTGGAGCCCACGACGTCGGCAAAGAGGATCGTCACGACACGGCGCGTCTCGAGCTGACCGACTTCCCGCCCGAGCGCAGTTCCACACGAGGGGCAGAAGCGCGCACCGCCGGGAAGACGGTCACCGCAGTGCGGGCAGGCGCTGAAAAGGGTCTCGCCACAGGCGGCACAGAATCTTCGATTGGTCGGATTGACTCGCCCGCATCCGGTGCAGCGCTTCATCGGTTCATCCAAGATACAGGCGCACGCGATCGAAGGACAGGCCCGGTGGTCAGGTTCGCGCC
>JBHENN010000020.1:0-40172 GCA_046262015.1 Actinomycetota bacterium
GAGTATCCTGAACGCCGGGTCCGGGTGGACCCTGAAGCATCCGTGAAGGAGGTGGGCATGCCTAAGCAATGGGAATCCAAGCCGATCGACCTCAGTGCCGCACCGGCCGTGGAGAAGGGCCGCTCGCGTCTGAACAAGCGCCTGTACGAATGCTCCGACTGTGGGACCCGGATCACCGAGAAGAAGCTGGTCGAGGCCGGGGGCCTCTGCCCCAAGGACGGCGCCTCGATGAGGCTTCTGGGCCGCGGGGAGAAGAGGCACCCGCTCGTCGGCTGGCTCAGGTCTCGCTGATCCCGAAGCGCTGATAGAGACGCCGTAAGGGCGCCGGCGCCCACCAGTTCGCCTCGCCGGCGAGCCTCATGAACGCCGGAACGAGGGTCGCCCGGATAAGGGTTGCGTCCATCACCACCGCCAGCGTCAACCCGATTCCGAACAGCTTGATGAACGTGATGTGCGACGTGCTGAACGCGAGGAAGGTGACCGACAGCACGAGCGCGGCGGCGGTCACTATGCGTCCGGTGCGCTCCAGCCCGAGGGCGACGGCCCCAGTGTTGTCACCACTGCGGTCGTGTTCCTCCTTGATGCGCGAGAGCAGGAAGACCTCGTAGTCCATCGACAGCCCGAACGCGATGCAGAACATGAGGATCGGCGTGTTCACGTCGAGCGTGCCCGTCGCTTCGAAGTCCAGCAAGCCCGCCCCGTTGCCGTCCTGGAACACCCACACCATCGCACCGAAGGTCGCGGTCAGGCTTAGGAGGTTGAGCACGACGGCCTTGGCGGGTACGAGCAGGCTCCCGAACATCAGGAACAGCAGGACGAACGTCGTGAGACCGATGATCACGCCCGCCAGCGGCAGCCCGCCGTAGATAGCGGCCTTCGTATCGGCGAGCCCGGCGGCATCTCCGCCGACCCACACCGGGAAGGGCGCGTCGATCGAGCGTACGCGCGTTATGAGGGCTTCGCCCTCGGGCGAGACCGGTTCCACCTTCGGAACCACGTTGAACCACGTGTGGCCTTCTCCCGCGAACCGGACCGAAGTCTCAGTGGGAGGCGCCAGTCTCCGGCCTTGCACGTAACTTCCGGTGAGTGCATCCACGCGGCTCACGTCCCGGTCGCGTGACACGCGCTCGGCGAACGCGGCGATGTCTTCGGTTCGGCGCGCCGGCGGTCCGTCCACCGCGACCACCACGCCGAAGGCGTCCCCCTCGTTCGAGGCGAAGTCGCGAGCGAGCTCCTCGGAGACTCGGCGCGCCGGGGCCTCCGCCGGAAGAACGCGCTCGTCGGGTAAGGCGAACCGCGCATCGAGGAAGGGCGCGCCGAGCGCGAGCAGCAGCACGATCACGACGGTCGCTATCGAGACCGGCCTGCGCATCACCGATGTCGCCACCTTGTGCCAGAACCCTTCTCCTACCGAGGCAGGCCGGCGCCGCCAGAGCTGCAGCTTGTCGACTCGGCGGCCAAGGAGAGCCAGCACCGCAGGCAAGCTGATGAGCGATGCCACTGCGGCCATGAGCACCACGGCGATCCCCGCGTACGCGAACGAACGTAGGAAGTAGAGGGGGAACACCAGCAGCGCCGCCAGTGAGATGGCGACGGTCAACGCGCTGAACGCGACCGTACGTCCCGCGGTCTCGACCGTGCGGACGAGCGCGGCATCGGGTTCCAGGCCTGCGGCCAGCTCTTCACGGAAGCGAGACACCACGAGCAAGCTGTAATCGATGGCCAGGCCGAGACCGAGCGCGGTCGTGAGGTTGATCGAGAACACCGACACTTCGGTGACCGACGCGATGAGTGACAGGGAAAGGAAGGTCCCGAGGATCGCAAGCACGCCGACCGCCAGAGGCAGCAGCGCCGCGACGACACTGCCGAAGATCACAACGAGCAGCACGAGGGTGACGGGCAGCGCGATGGACTCGGCGCGCGCCAGGTCGGTTTCGATCGTCTCCGCGACCTCGTTGAACACCTGGGTGGTCCCGCCGATCCCGACCGAGATCGGGCCGCGGTCGCCTTCGAACTCTTCGACGATCGCGTCGGCCGTGGCATCGACCTGGTCTTCGTCACCCGCGAGTCGTAGCAGCGCAAGGGCCTTGTCGCCGTCCTCGCTCTTCAGCGGCGGCGGACGCCCCGCGGACCAGTAGGAGATGGCTTGCGCGACGCCGTCGTGACGGGCGAGAGTGGCGGTCAGCTCCGCGCCGGCTTGGGCCACCGGGCGGTCGTCGACACCGCCGCGGCGCGCTCGCACGACCATGACGAGGTCGACCGCTCCCGCATCGAACTCGTCTTTCAGCAACTCCGCGGCGCGCGTCGATTCGGCCGCGGGGTCCTCGAACCCTCCCGACGAGAGCTTGTCGAAGACGCCCCCGCCGATCACCCCCGCGACCCCGAGGAAGACGACGGTCACGGCCACCAGGAGGCCTCGCCGGCGGACCGCGAGATGGCCCAGACGGGTGAACACGGCGCCTCCCTCTCTGTAAACTAACGGCATGAAACGTATCAACCGGAACCTTACGGCCGTTAACCTATATCTCCGGGCCGCGCGCTGGCAAGGGGGACGCTCGAGATGACCGCCACGGCACGTCGCCGCCGGAGTCCCCGCGGCCAGGGCGCCCGCCTCCGGGGTGAGCTGATCGCCGCGGCCACCGAGCTGCTCGCCCGACTGGGCGACGCCGAGCGTCTGTCGATCCGGGCGGTTGCCACCGCGGCCGGGGTCACCCCGCCCTCGCTGTACCGGCACTTCGACGACAAGCAAGCGCTCCTGCGGGCGGTCCTCGAGGAGCGCTTCGCCGAGTTCGAGCGTTTCCAGGCCGAGGCCGACGCCGGCGCCGCGGATCCCTTCGATGCGCTGCGCCGGCGCTGCCGCGCCTACCTCCGCTTCGCCGAGGAGCACCCCGGGCACTACCGCGTCCTCTTCGGCGCCGCCGGGTTGGGGTCCGAGCTGGGGACTGACGTGCGGGGCCATCCAGGGGCCCAGGCGTTCTTCGGGTTGGTCGGAGCCGTCCAGCGCTGTCTCGATGCGGGCGCCCCTGTCGAGGGCGACAGCTTCGTCCTCGCGGTGGAGCTGTGGGCGCTGGTGCACGGTCTGGTCGACCTGCACAACACGCGGCCCGGCTTCCCATGGCCCCCGCTGGTGGCCGTGACCGATGCCGCGCGCGCCCACATGGGATTGGACGGGCCCGCGCACTCCACCGACATCGCGCCGGGCGAGCGCTAGGGTTCGGTCGTGGCGCAGGATCGCTTCGCCGAGGGCACCGTCACCGTCCTCTTCACCGACGTCGAGGGCTCGACCGGGCTGGGGGAACGGGCGGGGGACATATCGGCGCGCCGCATCCTGCGGGCCCACGACGATCTGATCCGCGTCCGGGTCGAGGAGCACGGCGGACGCGAGATCAAGTCGCTGGGAGACGGGTTCATGGTCGCGTTCCCGTCCGCGCGCCGGGCCGTCGAGTGCGCGGTCGCGATCCAGCGCGCGCTCCACGAAGTGAGCAGAGGGTCCGCCGACGACGCCCTGCGTGTGCGGATGGGCCTCAACGCAGGCGAGGCGATCCACGAAGGCGGCGACCTCTTCGGCTCGGCGGTCAGCGCCGCCGCGCGCATCTCGGACAAGGCGCGCGGCGGCGAGATCCTCGTGTCCGAGGTGGTGAAGGCGCTGATCGGGACGCACGGGGACCTCGACTTCAAGGACCGCGGGCGCGTACGCCTGAAGGGTTTCGAAGACAGATGGCGCCTGTACGAGGTCGTCTGGCAGCAAGGATCCGAGGGCGCGCCGGGTTCGGATCGAACCCCGTTCGTCGGTCGTCAGGAGGAGCGGGCCGCGCTCCGCAAGCATCTCGAACGCCTCGCGCAGGGCCGCGGCGGGCTCGTGATGATCGGCGGCGAGCCCGGCGTCGGCAAGACCCGCATCGCCGAGGAGATCGCCCTCGAAGCCCAGGCGCGCGACTTCCGCGCGCTCACGGGCCGCTGCTACGAGATGGACTCGCCGCCCCCGTACCTCCCCTTCATCGAGCTCTTAGAGGCGGCCTCGAGGGAGGTGGACAAGGAGACCTTCCGGATCGCGCTCGGCGATGCCGCGGGCGAGGTGGCGAAGGTGATGCCCCAGCTTCGGAACATGTACTCGGACCTCCCGCCGCCGCTGGACCTTCCTCCCGAGCAGGAGCGTCGTTACCTCTTCAACAGCATCTCCGAGTTCGTCACGCGCGCCGCGGCCACGACGCCCCTGGTGGTGGTGCTCGACGACCTGCACTGGGCGGACGAGTCGAGCCTTCTCCTGCTCCAACACATCGCCCAGGGCCTCGAGGAGACAGGCGTGCTGATCCTCGGGACCTACCGGGATGTGGAGCTCGACGCGGAGCGTCCCCTCGCGGCCGCGCTCGACAATCTCGTGCGCCGGCGCCTCGCGCATCGGATGACGCTCAAGCGGCTGTCCCTCGAGGGGGTCGAGGCGATGCTGACCAAGCTCGGAGGGCAGGCGCCCCCCGACGTGCTCGTCGACGCGATCTTCAAGGAGACCGACGGCAACGCGTTCTTCGTCGAAGAGGTGTATCGACATCTGCTCGAGGAGGGGCGCCTCTTCGGGTCTGACGGCCGCTGGCGCGCCGACCTGAGCATCGAGGAGCTCGAGGTGCCCGAAGGGGTTCGTCTGGTGATCGGCCGCCGCTTGCAGCGGGTCGCGGAGCCGACCCGCAAGGCGCTGACCGTCGCGGCGGTGATCGGTCGCACGTTCCCCTTCGACCTGCTCGAGATGGTCGGCGAGGTCGAGGGTGACGAGCTTCTCGACGCGGTGGACGAAGCGCAGCAGAGCCACCTCGTAGTTCCCGCGGGTGGCAGCGCGGAGCCGCATTTCAGCTTCGTGCACGAGCTGATCCGTCAAACCCTCCTCGCCCAGGTCGCCGCACCGCGCCGGCAGCGGCTGCACCTGCGGGTCGGTGAGGCGATGGAGAGGTTCTACGCCGGCCGCGAGAGCGACCGGGCGGTGGAACTGGCCCATCACTTCTACCAGGCGGGCGCGGCAGCCGATCCGGCCACGACCGTTCGCTACATGACGCTCGCGGGCGAAGGCGCCCTCAACGCGGCGGCGTTCGAGGACGCGCTGCGATTCTTCAAAGAAGCCATAGCGCTCCTCGACGAGAGCGCCGAAGAAGAGCGTGCCGCCCTTGACGTCAAGCTCGGCAGCGCTCTGCGCAGCCTGGGACGGCTCGACGAAGGCCTCGCCGAATGGCGCCGCGCGCTCGACTTCTACCTCGCACGCGGGGACAAGGAGAAGGTCGCCGCCATCGCGGTGGAGAGCGCGGTCCAGGTCGGGTGGGCCGGCCGCTGGGAAGAGGCGGTCGAGATGGCGGCCCTGGGGCTGCAGGCGGTCGGCGAAGGCTTCGCGCCCGAGCGCTGTCGTCTGCTCGGGATCGGCGGTCTCGCGCTCTCATGGGCGGGCCAGTACGAGATCGCAAAGTCGATGATCGAAGAGGCCCTGGCTCTCGCCCCTACGCTCGAGGACGAGACGCAGCTCGGGGCCGCGCTCACAGCCAAGTCGGCCCACTCCTATGCCTACGTGCACCTCGACGACGCGGTGGGGGCAGGCCGCGAGGCGTGTGACATCCTCCGGCGTCAGGGCGATCTGTGGACGCTCGTAACCGCCCTCGGTTTCCTCGCATTCTCGTTGCTCTTCCTGTACCGGCTCGAAGAAGCCGAGGAGGTGGTGGCCGAACTGGGGCCCTTGGCCTACAAGCTCGGGCATGGGGGCGGGATGATGTTCGCTCACCGCATGAGCTCGATATCCACCCACATCCGGGATCCGGACCCCGAGCGGTTGGAGCAGGGCGCGTACGAGGACCACGCCCTGTGCGAGAAGCACCAATTGCCGTGGACCGCCCAGTCCTACATCCTCTTGGGGCGCGCCGAGTTCTGCAAGGGCGAGCTGGAGGATGCGTGGAAGCACCTCGAGCTCGGCGTGGCTCAAGACCCCCCCGGCGCGCTGTACGGATGGGGCCTCGGTCAGCTCTTCCTCTATCGTGCGCTGGCCGATCCGCCGGCCGCGCGGGCGATGGTCGATGTCGTCATGGCCGACCTTCCCGAGCCGGGCGCGCCCGCGACGATGGGACGCTGGATCCGCGCTCTCTACGCAGCCGAGGGGTTCGCCGTCATGGGCGACGAGGTCCGCTGCAAGGAGCTGTACCCGACCGTTTCGGAGCTGCTCGAGTCGGGCATCCTGGCCCGCTTCGACGGCGCGGTGGTCCCCGCGGTTGCGGGGTTGGTGGCCGCCGTGGCCGGCGATCTCGAGATGGCCGACCGACACCTGCGCGCCGCCGAGAGCACGGCCGAGATGTACCCCGATTCCGTCGAGCGGCACGACACGCGGCGGATGCGGGCGCAGATGCTCCTGCGGCGCGACGGCCCCGGCGACCGCGCCGAGGCGCGTCGTCTTCTCGAAGAAGCGGCGGCGTTCTATCGGACGCGCGGTTTCATCATGAACGAGCGCATCGTCGACGACCTCCTGGCGGGCGTGCCGGCCTAAGAGGGTCGGCGGCTCCGCTCGGTGCCTCACGGGGGGATGCGGTGCGAGGAGCTCAGGGCGGCCCGGGGCTAGGGGTCGTCACGTTCGACGATCAGTTGGCGGGGCGCGTGGTGAGCACCCAGGCGCTCCGCGACGAAGGCGCGCACCTCCTCGAGCGACGGCGCGCGGGCGCCTTCGTGCAGGGAGATCCGGGCGACCGTGCGCCGACCCAGCTCGGGATCGGCGACCCCTTCGATCGAGACCCGGCGGACGGCAGGATGCTCGGCGAGGGCCTCCTCTACGCGGCGCGGCGCCACTTTGTGGCCCCCGGAGACGATGACGTCGTCGACCCTGCCCAGCACGACGAGTCGTCCGTCGTCGTCGATCTCGCCGCGGTCGTTCGTGATGAAACGTCCGTCCACGAGGGCCCGGCGCGTGGAGTCGTGGTCCAGCCGGTAGCCGTGCATGAGCGTCGGCGCCGCTATGGCGATGACGCCGTCGGGGGTCAACGACACGTGCACTTCGGGAAGCGGGGCTCCGTCGTAGACGACGCCACCGCACGTCTCGGTCATCCCGTACGTCGTGATCACGTGTGCTCCCGCCGCCCGTGCTTGCTCGATGGGCGCGGCGTCGGCGCGGTCGCCGCCGACCAGGATGGTCTGAAAGCGCGTGAGATCCACGTCCGACGCCAGCAGCCGCGTGAGCATGGTCGGCACGACCGAGACGAAGCCGGTCGCCGCGTCCGAGCCGATCTCGTCGGGATCGAACCGACCGTGGACGACGGCCCGGGCCCCCAGTGTCCGGGACCTGACCAGGGTCATGAACCCGCCGACCTGCCAGGGCGGCAAGCAGCAGAGCCATCGGTCCCCGTCGCGGGCACCCACCGCGTCATTGGTGATCCGGGCGGCGGCATCCAGCGCGGCCCAGCCCAGCTCGACCCCCTTGGGCGCGCCTGTGGTCCCCGAAGTCGCGAGCACCACCGCCACCTCGGGGTCCACGGGGAGCGCGCCCGGAAGGCGATCCACCCCCTCTTCGGTCACGAGCCGATCCGGTCTGAAGCGCGTGAGCAGCGCGCGCAGCGCGCTCTCGGGTAGGTGCGGATCGAGCGGGAGGGCCGTCCCGCCTGTCTCCCACACGCGCTCCAGGCCGTCGGACAGCGCGGGTCGGGGCAGCTTCAGTGCGACGAGCTCCCCGGTTCCGGTGGCGGGCATAGCTGCTACCGTAGCCGCACGATTCGAGTATCCACTCAGGAGTGATCGCTTAGATGGAATGGCGCCCCGGCGAGGACTACGAGGACATCATCTACGAGACCGCGGAGGGCATCGCCAAGATCACGATCAACCGGCCCGAGGTGCGGAACGCGTTCCGCCCTCAGACGCTGTTCGAGCTGTCCCGGGCGTTCGAGACGGCGCGCGACGATCCGAAGGTCGGCGTGGTCATCTTGACCGGCGCGGGGGACAAGGCGTTCTGCTCGGGAGGCGACCAGCGGGTACGCGGCGATGACGGCTACGTCGGAGACGATGGGATCGGCCGGCTCAACGTGTTGGACCTTCAGGTCCAGATCAGGCGGCTTCCCAAGCCGGTGATCGCGATGGTCGCGGGTTACGCGATCGGAGGCGGACACGTGCTCCACATCGTTTGCGACCTGACGATCGCGGCCGAGAACGGCCGCTTCGGTCAGACCGGCCCCAAGGTCGGTTCCTTCGACGGAGGCTACGGCGCGGGGCTGCTCGCGCGCATGGTCGGACACAAGAAGGCACGCGAGATCTGGTATCTGTGCCGCGAGTACACCGCGCAGGAGGCGCTCGACATGGGGCTGATCAATGCGGTCGTCCCCCTGGAGCGGCTGGAAGAGGAAACGGTCGCGTGGGATCGACGCATGCTGGAGATGAGCCCTCTGGCGTTGCGCTTGCTCAAGGCGGCTTTCAATGCCGACACCGACGGTCTGGCCGGCATCCAGCAGTTGGCCGGTGACGCGACCCTTCTCTTCTACATGAGTGAGGAAGCCCAGGAGGGCCGGGACGCGTATCTCGAGAAGCGTCAGCCTCGCTTCGACCGCTTCCCGCATCGTCCTTGAATCGGTGAATCGGTGGGTAGAGGCTGCTCGTCCACGGACGCTCCCGGCCAGTGCCGCGCCGGTGATCGCCGGAACCGCAGCCGCCGGCCGGGTGGTCCCGTGGCGTCTCGCGGCCGCGTTGGTGGTGGCGCTCGCCCTCCAGGTGGCGGTGAACTTCGCCAACGATGTGTTCGACGCCCGGAGGGGGGTCGACACGGCCGACCGGGTGGGTCCGACGCGGGCCGTTGCGTCCGGATCGATCGAGGGCCGCTCGATGATCCGGGCCATGGTTGCCGCTCTGGTCGTCGCCGGGGCCGCGGGGACCGCGCTCGCGACCGCGGTGGGTCCCGAGTTGTTCGCGGTCGGAGCGGTGTGCATCGCCGCGGCGTTGCTCTACAGCGGTAGCGCCAAGCCCTATTCCTGGGTGGGTCTCGGGGAGGTCGCCGCGTTCGTGTTCTTCGGGCTCGTGGCGACCGCCGGATCTACGTACGTACAGTCAAAGAGCGTCTCCGGTACCGCGCTCGCATCCGGGGTCGCGATGGGGTCGTTGGCCGCAGCGATCCTGCTGGTGAACAACCTGCGCGATATCCCCACCGATGCGCGCGCCGGAAAACGGACCCTGGCCGTTCGTCTCGGACCCGAGCGCAGCATCCTGCTGTACCGAGCGCTCTTGCTCCTCGCCGGGGTCGCGGTCATCGCGGTCGCCCTGCTGCAGCAGCAACCGTGGCCTTTGCTCGGGCTCGCGGCGGTGCCCCTGGCGGTTCCGCCGCTTCGTCTCGTCACTACCGGCGCCCCCCCGCCCGCGTTGACCCAAGCTTTGGCTGCAACCGCGGCGCTAGAGCTCGTGGCCGCGCTTCTCCTCGCGGTGGGGTTGTGGATCTCGCGCTGAGGGCGTACTCGATACCCCTTCGAACGCGTTTCCGCGGTCTCGAGGTTCGTACCGGTCTGCTCTTGGAGAGCCCTTCGGGATGGGGAGAGTTCTCGCCGTTCGCCGACTACCCCGACAGGCTGTCCGCGCGCTGGCTTGGATGTGCGAAGGAAGCGGCGGGCAACCACTGGCCCCGCCCTCGCCGCCATCGCATACCGGTGAACGTCACCATCCCTGCGGTCGCCCCGGCCGACGCCCACGCCATGGTGGTCGCTTCCGGGTGCAGCACCGCGAAGGTCAAGGTTGGTGACGCATCCGATGAGGCCCGCGTCGAAGCTGTTCGCGACGCACTAGGGGCCAACGGCAAGCTGCGGATCGACGTGAACGCCGGATGGGACGTCGAGACGGCGGTCGGACGGTTGACCGAGCTGTCCCACTACGACCTCGAGTATGCGGAGCAGCCGGTCGCGACCTTGGAGGAGATGGCGGAGCTTCGCCGCCGCGTCGACGTTCCGCTTGCGGTGGACGAGTCGTTGCGGTTGGCGGTCGACCCGCTGGAGGTGGATGTCGAACACGCGGCCGATGTCGCCGTCTTGAAGGTGGCGCCGCTGGGTGGGGTTGCCGCCGCTCTGCGCGTCGCGGAGGCGGTCGGCGTGCCGTCTGTGGTCTCGTCGGCACTTGAAACGTCGGTCGGCCTGGCCGCAGGCATCGCTCTTGCGGCGGCTCTCCCCGAGCTTCCGTACGCGTGCGGCCTCGGCACCGCGACGTTGCTAGAGGGCGATGTCGTGAGCGACCCGCTGGCGCCGCAGGATGGCTACATCGTGGTCCGGCGCGCCGATCCGGACGACCGGCTGCTCACGCAGTGGGAGCTCACGGAGGGACCCGACCTGGCGCGGCTACATCGGCAGCTTGCCGCCGCCGAGGCGGTGCTGCAGTGATCGAGGCGCGGGGCGCGAACGAAGCCTTCGCTCGTTGTCTCGTAGACGAGTGGGTCAGGCTGGGCGTGGGCCACGCGTGCATCAGCCCCGGGTCCCGCTCCGCCCCTCTCGCCCTTGCCCTCGTCGCGCGCCCGGAGATCCGCTGTCACGTCCTGATCGACGAACGCTCGGCCGCGTTCTTCGCTCTGGGGATCGCACGGGAGGGGCGGTCGCCCGTGCCGGTCCTGTGTACCTCGGGGACGGCCGTCGCGAACCTCCATCCCGCCCTGGCGGAGGCGCGTCATGGCGGCGTGCCCCTGATCGCGCTCACCGCGGACCGGCCGCCCGAGCTGCGCGGGACCGGTGCGAACCAGACCGTGGACCAGATAAAGATGTTCGGCGACGCGGTGAAGTGGTTCGTCGACACCGGCGTCCCGGAGCAAGAGCCTCACTCCGTCCGCTACTGGCGCTCTCTCGCGTGCCGCGCTTGGTTCGAAGCGTCGGGGCTCCCTGCAGGTCCCGTCCACCTGAACGTTCCGTTGCGCGAGCCCCTCGTACCGGCGGCGGATCATCCCGCGTTCCCGTTCTCACTAGCAGGTCGCGACCACGGCGCGCCGTGGACGAGGGCAGCCCGGGGAACTCGCCATGCCTCCGACGACGAGATCTCCTCGGTCGTCGAGACGATCACGGGAACCACGCGCGGCGTGATCGTGGTGGGTGCGAGCCAGACGGACGCCTCCCCCCTTCTGGAGCTGGGGCGGCGCGCCGGATGGCCGATCCTGGCCGAGCCCGCGTCCAACCTGCGCGTCCCCGGCACGATCGGCAGCTACGACGGACTGTTGCGGGCGCCCGGTTTCGTCGACCATCACCGCCCGGACGTCGCGCTTCGGGTGGGACGGCTGGGTCTGGGCCGTCCGTTATCCCGCTACCTCGCGGACGTCCCCCAGATCGCCCTGGACGAGGAGGGGATCTGGCATGACGAGCAGCGGATGGCGGTGAAGGTGATCACTGCCGATCTCGCCGACGTCTGCGGTCGCGTATCGAGACAGCTCGAAGAGCGACCATCGCCGTGGCTCGACCGGTGGGTCGCAGCCGACGCCGCCGCCCTTTCGGCGATCCGTTCCGCCCTCGAGGCGGACGATCTCGTGAGCGAGCCACGGACCGCCCGCGATCTCGCCCGGCACCTGCCCGACGAGTCCGACCTGGTGGTTGGTTCCAGCATGCCGGTGCGCGACCTCGACTCCTTCATGGAACCGCGCACCGCTCTCCGCATCTTCGCCAACCGGGGAGTCAATGGGATCGACGGCTTCGTATCGACAACCTTGGGGATCGCGGCTTCATCGGGGAGGCCGACCTTCTCGCTCGTGGGAGACCTCGCCTTCCTGTACGACCAGAACGGCTTGCTCTATCCAGACCGAGCGCGCCTGGATGTCACCTTCGTCGTCTTGAACAACGACGGCGGAGGCATCTTCTCGTTCCTGGAGCAAGCGGGCGTCTCGGATTTCGAGCGAGTGTTCGGGACGCCCCACGGCATCGACCTGGGGCGCGTCGCGGCCGTCTACGGCTGTGGGTTCGACCGGCTGGAACGCATCTCCGATCTGCCGGGGCTGCTCGGGGCGGGAGCCGGCCCGCGCATCATCGAAGCCACTACCACCCGGGAGGGGAACGTCGCGACGCACGACCGGATCTGGGCCGCGGTCGAGGATGCGGTCAGCCGGCTCCCAGCGCCTCCTGCATCGCACGAAGCTTGAGACGGGTCTCTTCGAGCTCCTCTTCGGGCATCGATCCGGCCACGATCCCGGCGCCCGCGAAGAGGCGAGCCCGCGTTCCGTCGACCTGCGCGCAGCGGAGCGCGATGGCCCATTCCCCATCCCCCCGTGCATCCACCCACCCGACAGGTCCTCCGTATCGGCCTCGAGCGCGACCCTCGACAGACCTGATCCGTGCCAGCGCTTCGCTGCGTGGCGCGCCGCATACCGCTGCCGTCGGATGTAGGGCTCCGACGAGATCCAGGACCGACATCGTCGCGTCCGCCCGGGCGCGCACGGAGGTCGCGAGGTGCTGGAGGTTGGCCAGGCGCATGAGGTGCGGTGTGTCCTCCACCTCGACGTCAGAGCACAGGGAGCGAAGGCCTTCGACCACGGATGTGACCGAGAGTCCGTGCTCATCGCGCTCCTTGTTCGAGTCGAGCATCCGTTGTGCGAGACGGTCGTCCGTAGCGGCGTCGGAGCCCCGCGGCGCGGAGCCGGCGAGCACGACGGATTCGACGTGCCGGCCCACCTTCCGTACGAGGAGCTCGGGGGACGCGCCGATCAAGCCGCCGCACACGAACGTGTAGCAGTCCGGGAATCGATCGATCAGGCGTGACGCTATGGCGCCTTCGTCGAAGGGTGCCCGGGCCCACACGAGCTCGTCGCGCGCGAGCACGACCTTGCTCAACTGCCCCTGGGACACATCGCGGATCGCGTCCGAGACCGCCTCCAGCCACGCGAGCTCGGAGATGTCCGCGCCGGCGTAGCGAGCACGATCCACGGCCGGGGCGATCCGGGCCTCGTGGGCGATCACGGGGAGCTCCATCGCACCGGCGATCGTCACGTCGGTCCCTCGCACCACGACCTGCGGGACGACCAGGATCGATCCGGGCTCGTGCCTGTCGAACGAGAAGCTGCCGACGCCGATCGGCACCGGGCCATCGGGATCGGCCGTCTGGACGCGTGCGAACAACCTGGCGAGGTCTCGGCCGGCCCGCTCGAAGCGCGCCGGCTCGCTGCCCACAGGAACCCGCGCGGCTTCTCCCCACCCCGCGAAGCCATCGCCCCGGTGCCACCAGAGGAAACCGCCGTGCGCCGGCACGTTGGCGGGGACGTGCGCCTCGCGGTCAAGCACGACGCGTCTGAAGGTTGGTGGCTCGGGTTCCGCGCTCACGATCGCGTCGCCGTGACGAGCTGCGCGGCTCCGCCTGCGAGGAGCCGCGATGTGGCGCCGGCCAGGCCCGCGCGGTGCATCTTGTCGATCAGGGTTGCCCTATCGGGCAGATAGGCCGTGGAACGCGGTAGGTAGCGGTACGCGTCACGGTCCGACAGGAGCCCGCCGACCAGAGGCACGACCTTGTGGAAGTAGAAGTGATGTCCGGCGCGCAGAAGCCGAGCGTCCGGTGTGGCGACCTCGAGGATGCCCACGCGGCCTCCGGGCCGGAGCACCCTCGCCATCTCCTCGAAGAGGTGGCCTATGTCGACGACGTTCCTCAGAGCGAAGCCGCAGGTGATGCCGTCCGCGCATCCGGATCGGAGGGGAAGGCGCAGGACGTCGCCCTGCACCAACGGGACCGACGCCGTCGCCGCCCGCAGCATCCCCAGGGAGAGGTCGAACCCCACCGCTCGATACCCGCGTGCCTGTAGCTCCCGACAGAGATCGCCGGTCCCACACGCGAGGTCGAGCACGAGAGCTCCTTGGCCGAGGCCGAGCGACGCGACGGTTCGTCGCCGCCAGCCGACATCCATCCCGAAGGTCATGATCCGGTTCACCAGGTCGTAGCGCGGTGCGATCGCGTCGAACATCGCGCGCACGGCGCGCACCTTACGATCGCCGGTCGGGAGGGGCTCCTGATGTTTCAGCGGTCCATCCCCATCCGTCTCCGCTCTTGTTCGACGGCGCGCTGCTCTGCGTCGGTGGCCTCTCTGTCGACGCGCGCCATGGCTTCGCGCAGCAAGACCCTCTCGAAATGGTGCGCGACGAGGTCGGTCGTAGCCGGCAGCATCTTCTGGAACGCCTGCACCAACCTCTCGGCAGCCTCGCTTTCGGAGGCCGTCTCCGCGAGCAGAGGATCGCGCACGAAGCGTATGAACAGATCGACCGCGCGCGCGGCGATCTCCTTCATCAGATAGTCGTGCTCGCGCGCCAACGCCAGGAGCTCGGACAGGGGAAGCCCTGCTTCCAGCAGCTCGAGCCCGCGCGCGAGGACCTTGACGTCCGACTCCGTGTAGAAGCGGTGCCCCCCGGACCCGGTCGACTCGATGAGGCCTTCCCGCTCTATCGCTTCCAGCAGCGTGACCGATACGCCCGTGCGCTGAGCCAGCTCGTCCAGTGTGAGGCGAGCGCGCGACGCCCCGTCCCCGGCCGCCGAACCGGCAAGGGCGGCGACGAGACGCTCGTCGGCGGGTTCGAGCTCGCCGTCCAGCAGGCGTCTGATCGATGCAAGGGTGAAGCCCTGGTCCTTGAACGCCGCGATGCGGCGAAGGCGCTCGAGATGCCCGTCGTCGTACCAGCTGATGCGGCCGTCGCGTTCGGGGCGCGGGAGCAGCCCCTTGTGCTGATAGAAGCGGATCGTGTCGACGCTGGTCCCGGCCCGGGCGGCGAGCTCGTCGATCCGGTATCTGGTCATAGCGATCACTCTAAGAGTGATCGCGTCGGAGTGATGTCCGCCCCCGGGCGTGGGGTGCCCCAGGCTGAGGTCTGCCGCGTGGCCGTCACCCTAGGATGCGCCCTCGGTGACGACGGATCGAGCGCTTCTCGAGCTGGCGGTGGAGGGCGCGCGACGAGCCGGCGCGCTCCTGCTGGAGCGCTTCGCCGCGCCGGCGCGCGGCGTGGCGGCGAAGTCGACCCCGACCGATCCGGTGAGCGACGCCGACCGGGACTCCGAGGCGCTGCTCCTCGGTGTGATCGCCCGGGCGCGGCCCGGCGACGGGATCCTGGCCGAAGAGGGGGGTAGCGAGCGGTCCAGCACCGGGCTGACGTGGGTCGTGGACCCGCTCGACGGCACGGTCAACTTCCTCTACGGCCGGCCGGATTGGGCGGTCAGCATCGCGGTGGAGGACGGCGAGGGGCCCGTCGCCGGCGTCGTGTTCCAGCCGGTCGCGGACGAGCTCTTCGCGGCGCGCCGCGGTGGGGGCAGCTTCCTCAACGGTCGCCCCGTCCGCGTCTCGGACGTCGGTGAGCTGTCCTCGGCTCTCATAGGGACGGGGTTCTCGTACTCGGCCGAGGTGCGCGCTCGTCAAGCCGAGACCGCCCAGCGCGTGCTGCCGCGCGTGCGCGACATAAGGCGCGCCGGCTCGGCCGCCCTCGACCTCGCCGCGCTAGCGTGCGGACGCCTGGATGGGTTCTTCGAGGCGCCGATGGGCCCGTGGGACCGCGCCGCCGGCGTCCTGTTGATCCGCGAGGCCGGAGGCATCGTGAGCGATCTGCCGGCGCCCGTGGGTCCAGACCGCGGTGTGATCGCCGCCGGTCCGACGCTCCACGACCCGCTCAGGGCTCTGGTCCTCGATAACGGATAGGTTCGCCGTCATGGACATCGTTCATCCCGCGGCGGAGCGATACCTGTCCGAGCTGGCCACTTCCGACGACGAGCCGGTGCTCCTCGAGATGGAGGAGCTGGCGCGCGCCGAAGGCTTTCCCATCGTCGGCCGTCTGTGCGGGCGCAGCCTGGAGGTCATGGCGCGGGCGATCGGGGCGCGCCGGATCTTCGAGATGGGCTCGGGCTACGGCTACTCGGCGTATTGGTTCGCGCGTGCGGCCGGTCCCGGCGGCGAGATCCACCTCACCGACGGCGACAGAGCGAACGAAGGCAAGGCTCTGGATTTCCTCAAACGGGCCGGCCTGGATGGGCCGATCCGGTTCCACGTCGGCGACGCGTTCGAGCAGTTTGATCGCACCGAGGGCGAGTTCGACATCGTCTACTGCGACATCGACAAGGGCGACTATCCCGAAGCGTGGCGGCGCGCCCGTGCCCGCATCCGGGTCGGAGGCCTGTACATCTGCGACAACATGCTGTGGTTCGGACGTGTGACGGGCGCTCCCGATGCTCCCCCCGAGCAGCACCCGGGCTGGACGGAAGCGATAGACGAGGCCAATCGCCTCATAGCGCGCGACCCGAGCTACCGGTCGTTCGTGAACCCGACGCGTGATGGGATCGTGGTCGCGATCCGTGTCCGCTGAAATAGCCTTGGCGATCGGAACGCTGTAGTCGGTATCGCACGCCGCGCCGCAGCACCCCGAGCCGCGGCGCCGAGATAGGAGCTGGATGCCGGGTCCCCATCGTCTGATGCCTCCGGCGAAGCCGGACACACCGGCGCGCCCCGGCACGTTCCGTCGCATCGCGGGCATCTTCAAGCCGTACCGGCGCCGGGTCGGGCTGGTGATCCTGCTGATCCTGGTCACCTCGGGGCTCGGGCTGATCAACCCCGTCTTGATCAAGGTCGCGTTCGACCTCATCTTGGGCCAGGGAGATCCCGACCAGCGCTGGCGGCTCCTGATCCTGGTGGTTGCGGTCATGACGGTGACCCCGATCGTGAACGGGGTCTTGGGGCTGTGGCAGTCCTATACCAGCAACCTGGTCGGCCAGCACGTGATGCAGGACCTCAGGAACTCGCTCTACGGCCACCTCCAGCACATGTCGTTGAGGTTCTTCACGTCGACGCGCACCGGCGAGATCCAGTCACGCCTGTCGAACGACGTGACCGGCGTCCAGTCCGTGCTGACCGACACCGCATCGAACATCCTGGCCAACGTCACGATCGTCATCTCGACGGTCGCGGTGATGTTCGCGTTGTCCTGGGAGCTGACGGTGCTCTCCCTGGGGATCCTGCCGCTGTTCGTGTGGTTGAGCCGCAAGGTCGGCAGGGTGCGCCGCGAGGTATCGGGGCAGACGCAGGAATCGTTAGCGGACCTGACCGCGATCATGCAAGAGACCCTGTCCGTCTCGGGGATCCTGCTGTCCAAATCGTTCGGCAGGCAGGCGTACGAGATGGATCGCTTCCGCAGGCAGAACCGGAAGCTGTCGCGCCTCGAGATCAAGCGGACGATGATCGGGCGCGGGTTCTATTCGTTGATCCAGATATTCTTCTCGGTGACGCCGGGTCTGGTGTACCTGGTGGGCGGGTACCTCGCGCTCGGCTCGCGCAGCGTCGGTCCGGAGGAGATCGCGGGCACCATCGCGGCGTTCACCACTCTCCAGTCGCGTCTGTTTTTCCCGCTGGGCCAGTTGCTGAACGTCAACGTCGAGGTCCAGTCGGGGCTCGCGTTGTTCGACCGGATCTTCGAGTACCTCGACCTCGAGCACGACATCGTCGACCGTGACGGCGCGCTCGACCTGGCGCGGGACAAGGTCGCAGGGCGGGTGGAGTTCGACGACGTCTGGTTCCGCTACGAGCGCTCGGTGCAGAGGTCTTCGGACGATCGGGTGTGGACGATCGGCGGCGTGACCTTCGCCGCCGCGCCGGGTGAGCTGGTCGCACTCGTGGGTCCGTCCGGAGCTGGCAAGACGACCCTGACCTACCTGGTGCCGCGCCTCTACGACGTGAACCGCGGAGCGGTCAAGATCGACGACATCGATGTGCGCGACATCCGTCTCGAGGCGCTCGGCGAGATCATCGGGATCGTCACGCAGGAGACCTACCTGTTCAACGCGTCGGTCGGCGAGAACCTGCGGTACGGCGATCCCGATGCCTCGATGGAGCGTGTCGAGGCCGCGGCGCGTGCGGCTCACATCTACGAGCGCATCATGCAGATGCCCGAAGGCTTCGACACGACGGTGGGAGAGCGCGGCTACAAGATGTCGGGTGGGGAGAAGCAGCGGCTCGCTATCGCCCGCGTGATCCTGAAGGACCCGAGGGTGCTCATCCTCGATGAGGCTACGAGCGCGCTGGACACGCACTCCGAAAGGCTCGTCCAGCAGGCCTTGGAGCCGCTCATGCGAGGCAGGACGACGATCGCGATAGCGCATCGGTTGTCCACGATCCTCGCGGCCGACACGATCCTGTACCTCGACCGGGGGCGCATCCTCGAGCGAGGCACGCATGTGGACCTGCTGCACAAGGATGGTGCATACGCCGCCCTCTACCGCGAGCAGTTCTCCGATGGACGCATCGAGACCAGGTGCGAGGATGGGTTGGTCCTGGCCAGTGGAGAGGTGATCCGGGAGGAGGCCGTGTGAGGATCGCCGGCAAGACCGCTCTGGTGACCGGAGGGGCATCCGGTCTCGGTCTCGCGACCGTGACCGAGTTGGTCCGCAACGGCGCGTCGGTGGTGATGGTCGACCTCGCCACCTCGGACGGAGAGATCGCCGCGAAGGAGCTGGGGGACCGGGTGAGGTTCGTCCCCGCCGACGTCACGGCCGAGCACGAGGTCCAGACGGCCGTGGACACGGCCGTCGACCTGGGCGGTCTGCACATCGTGGTCAACTGCGCGGGCGTCGGGTTCCCGGGCCGCGTGCTGACACGCGCGGGGGACCCCGTCGACCTCGAGCGTTTCGAGCTCGTCGTCCGCGTCAATCTCATCGGGACGTATAACGTGATCCGCCTCGCGGCGGCCGCTATCGCGCGCGAAGAGCCCGAGGATGACGAGCGCGGTGTGATCGTCAACACGGCAAGCATCGCCGCGTTCGAGGGCCAGATCGGCCAGGCTGCCTATGCCGCGTCCAAGGGGGGCATCGTTGGCATGACGCTGCCCATCGCGCGCGATCTCGCCGGCAGGCTGATCCGTTGTGTGGCGATCGCGCCGGGCACCTTCGACACGCCGATGCTCGGGGGTCTTCCCGAGTCCGCGCGCGAGGGATTGGCGGCCGGCATCCCGCATCCCCACCGGCTGGGGCGCTCCGAGGAGTTCGCGTCGCTCGTGCGCCACATCGTCGAGAACCCGATGCTCAACGGCGAGACGATCCGATTGGACGGCGCCCTTCGCATGCCGCCCCGATGACGGTGGGGTTCTAGCTGGAGGATTCGGCGTGGACGGGTTCGAGGAGCTCGAACCCGTCCCGGCGATGGCTCTCGGCAAGCTCGTCGTCGAGCTCTCTCCATTCCTTCTCGGCCCACCGGAGCTTCTCGACGGCCGAGGCGAGGTCGAGGAAGTGCACCGGGACGATCGATGCCCGGGGGCGCAGGTAGGCGTCGCCGATCAGGGCGTCGAGCTCCCGGCGCGCTTCGACGACACGGGAATGGATCTGACGGAGGCGCTCACGCTGCTCCGGGGTGTAGCCCGCTGCGTCGGCGGTCAGGGCGCGCTCCTCGTCGGTAGGTCGGCGGGGAAGCCTGCTGGGAACGACTCCATAGAGGGTACCGCGCGCCCGCCGGGAGGTACAAGCGCACATGCGTGCCGGCGCCCCCGGTGAGTGCCCGCGTGCCGCCCAGCCCTTATCCTCCTCGCCGTGCTGGACGACGGGGTGATCGCCACGGTGCTCGCCGAGGCGCTGCGTGACGGAGGCGACCACGCCGAGCTCTTCGTCGAGGACCGCGAGTCGACCGCCCTGAAGCTCGAGGACGGGCGCCTGGAGGACGTCAGCTCGGGGCGCGACCGGGGCGCCGGGATCCGCCTCCTGACCGGAGGTCGAGCGTCGTACGCCTACACGAACCTGCTCACGTCCGAGGCCCTGCTCGACGCGGCTCGCGTCGTCCGAGCCGGCATGACGAGCGAGGCCGGGACGGTGGCCGACCTCCGCTCGCTCCCCCCTCCCGTCCGCCACCCCGTCCGGATACCCCCCGCGGAGGTTGCCTCGCACGACAAGGCGGCCGTACTGACCGCCGCCGACGAGGGCGCCCGAGCCGAAGGGGGCGAGATCCGGCAGGTCGTCGCGACCTACCTCGACGTGCGCCAGCGCGTTCTGATCGCCGCGTCGGACGGTAGGAGGGCCGAGGACGATCGGACCCGGGTCCGCCTCGGCGTGCGCGTGGTCGCCGGCCACAACGGCGACGTGTCGACCGGTTTCGAAGGGCCGGGTCATCTCGGCGGCTACGAGCTGTTCGAGGACCACCCTCCGTTCGAGGTGGGACGCGCGGCCGCGGGCAAGGCCGTGCGGATGCTCGGTGCCGAGCCGTCTCCGGCAGGCGAGCTCCCGGTCGTGCTCGCGTCGGGCTACGGCAGCGTCTTGATCCACGAGGCGTGTGGGCACGGGCTCGAGGGCGACACCCTGGCGAAGGATGCGAGCGTGTACGCCGGCCGCGAGGGAGAACGGTTCGCGTCCGAGCAGGTCACGATCGTGGACGACGCGAGCGATCTGGGCGCGTGGGGCGGCTTCGGCTTCGACGACGAAGGAACCCCCGCGCAGCGGACGGTCTTGCTCGACCGTGGGGTTCTCGTCGGCCACATGAGCGACCTCCTCTCCGCGAGCAAGCTCGGACGCACCTCGAGCGGCAACGGGCGCCGGCAGTCCTACGCTCACCTCCCGGTCGTGCGCATGACCAACACCTACCTGCTGGAAGGGCCCGACGATCCCGAGGCCATCGTCGCGTCGGTCGACCGAGGGGTATACGCGGCGACATTCGCCGGCGGCGAGGTGAACCCGGCGACGGGGAACTTCGTCTTCGGGATGTCCGAGGCCTACCTCATCGAGAAGGGCGAGATCACGCGGCCCATCCGGGGCGCCACCCTGATCGGAGACGGGCCGACGATGCTCGGCGTCATAGACGCCGTGGGCAACGACGCCGCGCGCAAGGAGTTCGTGTGCGGCAAGGACGGTCAGCACGCATTCGTGACGAATGCGATGCCGACGGTCCTACTCGGCCGCGTCACCGTGGGCGGCACCGAAGCGTGACCGCGGCCCACGTATGAGCGAGGGATTGCTCGAGACCGCGCATGGGATCGTCGAGCGGGCGCGTCGAGGAGAGCAGCTCGAGGCGTTCCTGACACACGAGCGCACCTTCCAGGTCAAAGCTTTCGATGGTGGCATCGAGTCGCTGTCGTCGGCGGAGCCGCGCGGCGCGGGCGTGAGGATCGTGGTCGAGGGCCGCGCCGGCCTCGCGCACACCACCGATCTGTCGCCGGACGGGCTCGACGACGTGGTCGGGCGGGCGCGCATGAACGTTGCGCTCGCAACCCCGGACGACGCGGTGGTACTGCCGGAGCCCTCCGCAGATCCCCCTTCCGAGATCCCCGGCCTGGCCGATCCTGCTCACCGCTCCATATCGCCCGACGAGAAGATCGCGTTCGTGCTCACGCTCGAGCGCGCGGCGCGGACGGGAGACCCGCGGGTGCGGACCGTCGAGGACGCGCTCTACGCCGACTCGGAAGCGGTCGTGGCGGTGGCCAGCTCGACGGGTATCTCGGGGACGTTCGTGCGCACCGACGCGTGGTGCTATGCGGTCGCCATCGTCGCGGACGACCACGATACGCAGACCGGTTTCGAGCTCGACCTAGGGCGCAGCCTGGGCGCGCTCGACGCGGACGACGTCGCCCGTCGCGCGGTCGATAGCGGACTGCGGGTCCTCGGAGGGCGCAAGATCCCGTCGGCGACGATGCCGGTCGTCTTCGACCCGTACACCGCGGCGCAGTTCCTGGGCGTGATCGGAGAAGTCCTGACCGGTGAGGCGGTGCAGAAGGGACGGTCCGTGTTCGCGGGAAGGTTGGGGCAGCGGGTCGGAGCCGGCCACCTCACCTTGTTCGACGACGGGCGTCTCGAGGAGGCGCCGGGATCAGCACCCTGGGACGGCGAGGGGGTGCCTACCCGGCGAACCGAGGTCATCCGTGACGGCGTGCTTGCCGCTCTCCTCTACGACACGAAGACGGCGCGCCGGGACGGCCGCTCGTCGACGGGGAACGCGGCGCGTTCGGGGCACCGCTCGCTGCCTCATCCGGCGCCGTCGAACATGGCTCTGGCGACGACGGGAGAGGACCGGGACGAGGTGCTCCGGCGCGCCGGGCGAGCTCTATGGGTCCATGACTTCCACGGAGTGCATTCCGGCGCGAACCCGATAACGGGCGACTTCTCGGTGGGCGTCACCGGCTCTCTCCTCGACGGGGGCGAGGTGGTGCACCCGGTCAAGGAGGTGACGATCGCGGCGCCGCTCCTCGACATCCTGGGCGGTATCGAAGCGGTCGCGACCGACCTCAGGTGGATCCCGTCCGGAGGTTCCTTCGCCGGCGCGACCACCCTTGTTGCAGAGATGACGGTCGGCGGAGCCTGAGCCCCACTGGGACCTGCACCGAGAGCGCCGCGAAGTTCTTTCTGACTCTCGGAACGATAGCTAGATGCCTCTCAAGTGAAACGTCCACGCGGCGTACTGGTTGCCGAGATCCGGCTCTTGATAACAGCCGTCCTCGTCCCGCCAGTAAGCACCCACGTCTAGATAGAGATGGCCGTCAACGTGCGGTGGCAGGACGACAACCTCCCAGGCGCGGATGTCGCCCTGAACCACGAGCGGACGAAGTAGCCACGGCAGGGGCGTCGGGGTACCCGTCGCGTGCCCGTTCTCATCGACTCGCGGCCAGCGCAGCACCTCGACTTCCTCCGGCCGCGCCTGCTTGTGAAGACGTACGGCTATCTCGTCCCCCGGGTTATGGCGCAGCGGCTTCCGAAAGGCGCGAAAGCCGTGGCCGAAGGTCCCCTCGCAGAACCTCGGGTCCTTGGTGCGCCGTGCCCAACCGTCCGAGTGGTGGAGGTGGCCCTTCTGCACATCGCCTCGCACGCGAAGAGTCGCCCGCGGGGCCCGGTGGTCACGGGCCGCAGCGGGCGTCGCGCTCCCCAGCGCCACCGTCGCCACCAGCATCGTCGCCGCCAGCCTCATATCTAGATGCATCGGCTTACGAGACGACCGAGAGGCTGAATCGCCAATATCCGCCCTGGTCGCTCCCGCAACCCTGCCTGTCACGCCAGCGCGCGAACGCCTCGTAGTAGTACTCGCCCGGCCCCGGGCGCTGAAAGACTGCATCCCATGAATGCGTCGTTCCGTCCTTGCCTGTTCGTCGCTGCAGCACGAGATCAAGCTCGTCCGAGGGCCCCAACACCACCTCATCCCCAACCCGCAGGCCCCGCCATTGCGTGATGGAAACGGCCACCGGCCTCTGCCGCTTGTGGAATCTGATGCGCGCGTGATCCCCCCGGCCCACCTGCATGCCCGCAGGGAAATCTCCGGGTCCGGTCGCGTTCCAAGCAACACACTCGTCCTCGCCTCGTCGATCGACCCACCAGATCTCTCTCGGTTCGCCGTCCTGATACGACCCTTCCGCCCTGAGTCTGACGAGGGGTTGTTCATGGTCGTGGGCCCGAGCAACGCCACTGCTCCCTGCTACGGCAGAAAGCAGCAGCCCGGCTCCGGCAACGACTCCCAGCGTCCTCACCCTCGCAACGTCTCCCGTCACACGTTCCAGGTTCGACGCAAAGGCTAGCTTTCCTCGGCATCTACGCCGAGGGTGCTTGCAGAACCGGCGCTGCTGGATCTAGTCGACCGCGAGGTAGAACGCGATCCCCGCGACCAGGCAGTACAGCGCGAACGGATACAGGGTGTTCGTCTTCAGGTATCTGATCAGGCCGGCGATCGCCAGGTAGGAAGTCACCAACGAGGTCACGAAGCCGCCTAGCGCGGGGCCGAGCGCGAGCGGCGCGCCGGCGAGTTCGGGGATCTCGACCAGGGACGCCCCGAGGAGGGCGGGCATCGCGAGCAGGAACGAGAACCGGGCGGCGTCGTCGCGCCGCATGGACAGAGCGAGCCCAGCGGCGATCGTTGCTCCCGAGCGCGAGATGCCGGGCAGGATCGAGATCGCTTGGGCGACCCCGATAGCGGCGGCGTCGCCCGGGCCGAGTGCGTCGATGGTGCGGAGCTGCTGCTCCCGGCGCGCCGTGCGTGCGGCGTGGAACGAGAGGGCGACCTCGGCGGCGACGAGGATGGCAGCGGTCACGACCAGCTGGATGGCCGCCGAGGGGGCATCCGTGAACGTTCCTTCGAAGTACTCACCGAGCGCGGCGCCCGCGACGACCGCCGGGATCGTGCCGACGACGAGGAGGAGCAGCAGGCGGCGCATGCCCGGCTCACCTCGTGCGACCCCGACCGCCAGCTCGACCAGCTCGCGCCGGAAGTACACCGCCAGCGCCAGCAGCGAGGCGGTGTGCAGCATCACGTCGAACGCGAGCGACGGCTGATCCCAGCCCAGGGCGGCCGGCACTAACACGAGATGCCCCGAGGACGAGATCGGGATGAACTCGGTCAGGCCTTGGACGGCGCCGAGGACCAGCGCGTGGAGGAGTGACACGGGGCGGGAGCATAAGGGGCGGCGAGGATGCTTCCCAAGAAGTCCGGGGGGCGCAGGAAACCCGTCTGCCTGGGCGAACCTTCCACCCAGCCCCTTCTACGAGGGACGTCGGCGGTACGAGGAGGAGACAGATGAAGCGGAAGACTGCGCTCGTGGCTCTGGTGAGTGCGCTGGCGCTCTTGCTGCCGGCGGGTGCCGCGTACGCCCTGCTGGAGTTCACGCCGACCATCGCGTTCGCGCTCAGCGACACCAAGGTATCGGCCAACCCGACCCTTCAGATCGACGTGGCTCAGGACCGCGCCGAGGAAGAGCTAGACAGCGTCGTCCTCAAGATCCCCAAGGGCTTCAACCTGCCGTCCGACGAAGACGTTGCGAACGGCGAGCTCCTGGGGACCGCCGACATCACGATCGACGTCGGCCCGCGCTGCTTCGACCAGGCGGCGACGGCCAGCGCTCCGGTGCCGTTCAACGATAGGGAGATCTTCGAGCAGGACCGCACCGACGCCCAGGCAGATGAGGGGGTCAAGGCGGTATGGGTCGTGGACCTCCGGCCGGTAACCACGATCCCGCTGGCCGTTCGGGGCAGCGTCAAAAAGGGCTGGACGCTGAGCGGCAACATCCCCGCCAACCCCATGACCTGTCCGCCGTTCACGTTCTCGGCGAGCATCCTGGACAAGACCGCGAGCGGGGTTGCGGTGCTGACCAACCCGGCCAAGCCCGGCAAGAAGGTGTTCCAGGCGACCTTCAGCAGCGCCGACTCGGCAACCTCGATCACGATCTCGCAGCCGATCAAGATCACCCGCTAGGGAACGACCCTCCGCCTTAGGCGCTCTTCTCGGCCGCGCCCTTCTCGGCCGAGCCGGTGCCGCGCGGGGCGGACGGAGCGCGCCCGTCGGACCCTTTGGACCCAGAAGACGTCTTCGAGTCCCTGGAGTCCTTCGAGCCGGTGGAGTCCTTGGACCGGCTGGATCCCTTGGCCTTCGAAGAGTCCGTGGCCTCCTTGCGGTCCGTGGAGGTCTTCGACTCCTCCGTCGTGCTCGGCTTACCCTCCCCGGCCCCTTTCTTGTCGGTCGAGTAGAAGCCTGAGCCTTTGAATACGACGCCCACGGGCGAGTAGAGCTTGCGCAGTCTGCCGCCGCAGACCGCGCACACCTCCAGCGGCGGGTCCGTGAACGCTTGACGGGCCTCGACCCGCTCCGCGCATGCGGTACAGGTGTACTCGTAGATGGGCATGGTGGAGGCATCTTCTCACTCCGTGCCTGGGGTCCCGTCATCCCAGAGGCTGCAGGACCCGGCCGGGAGGCGCCGCGCCGGAGCGGCACGGAAGTAAAGTGCGGTCCAGGAAGTGCCGACAGTCTGGGCACAAACCGGGATCGGAGCTCGATGTCACTGCAGCGGCGCCTCACCCTCTTCTTCGTGCTCATCGTCATCCTTCCCTTGGCGGCCGCCGGGTTCGTCGTGCAGCGCGTGGTCGTAGACGAGATAGCCAAACGCGCCCGGCTCTCGCTCGGCCCGGCTCTCGACGCGACCGCGGTCCTGTACGACGACCGCGCCGCGGCGATCACCGAGGCGGTCGGTGCCGCGATCGGTCCAGATTTCGTCCGCTTGGTGCAAGGCGGGACCCGGAGTCTCCTGGAAGCTCACCTGGAGGAGCTCCTCGCCGAGAGCGAGACCCTCGACTTCCTCGTCGTCCTCGACCGGGGCCGGGACATCTCTGCGTTCGGCGCGCGTCCCGGCCGGTTCCTCGAAGGGTTCGTGTCCCCCGGGCCCGGCGAGATAGTGGCCGCGGAGTCCGGCGGAGGCGATGGGTTCATCCGGGTCGAGAGCCCCCTGCGCGTTGCCGGTGGGGGCCCTCTGGGCAGTGTGATCGGCGGGTTCTGGCTCGATCAAGACTTCCTCGTCACCGCTCCGGAAGGCGTCGAGCTGTCGGTGGTGAGTGGCGACCGCGTCATCGCGTCGACCGCGCCGCTCGGCTCTACCGTGCCGCTCGAAGCCGACCAAGATGGTTTGTTCGAGGCGGACCTGGGCGGCGAAGGCCCGGCGGAGGCGCGCGCCCTGCCCGACGGAGGCATGACGTTGGTCGCGTCGACCCGGTCGACCGACATCGAGCGGCTCGCGAGCGGCTTGCAGCTCACCCTTGGAGGTCTGCTCCTGCTCGCGCTCGTTGGCACGGCCGTGCTTGCATACGTCCTGTCGCGCCTGATCACTCAGCCACTCGAGGAGCTCGCGCGCGGGGCGAATGCGATCGCGGAAGGTGATTTCGGCTAGCGCATCCCCGTCACCTCGAAGGACGAGGTCGGCCGGCTCGCGGCGGCGTTCAACCACATGACCGCCCAGCTGAGCGAGACGGTAGGCCAGCTGTCTACATCGCGAGACCAACTCCGCCGAACCGTGCGCAGGATCGGCGAGACCCTCAAGTCGACCCACGACTTGAGGCAGATGCTCCAGTCGATCCTGAACACCGCGTCGGACGCGGTGCAGGCGGACGCGGCGATCCTGTGGACCTTCACGTCCACCCGCACCGATCTCTACGCATCCCTCGTCAAGGGTGTTGCTACTTCGAACCTTGGGCGGGTCAGGGTCGGCGACGGGATCGTCGGACTGATCGCGGAGCGGGGGGTGAAGGTGATCCTGCCGTCGCCGGTAGGCGGACCCTCGCCGGCGGCAGGCGAGCCCAGCCATCCCAACGTGATCGGGGTTCCCCTGTACAGCCGCGATCGCATGAAGGGCGTCCTCACCACCTACCGGCGCGCCCAGAGCACGCCGTTCACGCAGGTAGACCGAGAGACGGTCGTCTTCCTCGCAGAGCAAGGCAACGTCGCGATCGAGAACGTCGAGCTCCACGAGGAAGCTCAGCGGCTGTCGCTCACCGATGGTCTGACAGGGGTGTGGAACCGGCGGTACTTCCAGATGCAGTTCCGTCAGGTGCTCGCGACCTCGCAGCGCTTCCAGCGGCCGTTCAGCCTGCTCATGCTCGACCTCGACCTCTTCAAGGCGGTCAACGACTCCTACGGCCACCCCCGCGGCGATGCCATCCTCGTGGAGTTCGCACGGCGGGTCTCCAAGGTCCTTCGTGAGGTGGACACCTTCGCGCGCTACGGCGGCGAGGAGTTCGCCTGTTTGCTTTCGGAGACACATCTCGCGGGGGGCGCGGCGACGGCCGAGAAGGTGCGCGACGCGATCCGAGGCGAGCCGTTCGGGAACCTCGATGAGGAGATGATCCTGTTGACCGTCTCCATCGGTGTCGCTTCTTATCCGGAGCACGGCGACAACTTCAGGTCCATCGTCGAGGCGGCCGACCGCGCCCTCTACCGCGCCAAGCAAGAGGGGCGGGACCGCGTCGTGCTGGCCGGCGACGAACCGCCTCCGGGCCTCAGGATCGCGACCTAGCCGACTACACTGCCGCGTCCAGTCGTCGTTCGCGAAAGGGCCCGCGTGGCCGTACGGAAAGCCGTCATACCTGCCGCCGGTCTGGGGACCCGTTTCCTCCCGGCTACCAAGTCCCAGCCGAAGGAGATGCTGCCGGTCGTCGACAAGCCCGGCATCCAGTATGTCGTCGAAGAAGCGTTGCGAGCGGGGCTGGACGACATCCTCGTCATCACCAGTCGCCACAAGGCCGCCCTGGAGGACCACTTCGACCGTTCGCTCGAGCTGGAGACGCGGCTCGAGATGGCCGGCAAGCACGCGGAGCTCGAGGAGGTGCGCCGGATCGGGTCGCTCGTCGACATCCATTTCATCCGCCAGAAGGAACCGCTCGGATTCGGTGATGCGATGCGGTTGGCGAAGGACCATGTGGGCGACGAACCGTTCGCGGCCCTGGTGGCGGACATGATCGTCCCCGAGCCCACGGGCGACGAGCAGGCCCTCTTGCCGCGGATGCTCGAGATCTTCGAGAAGGAGGGTTCGTCCGCCGTGGTCGCCGTGCAGGAGGTTCCCCGATCTGAGATCTCGGCGTACGGCGCCGCCGACGTCGACCCGCTACAGGGGGACTTCGCGCGCCTCGTGGACATCGTGGAGAAACCGGCGGTAGAGGCCGCGCCCTCGAACCTCGCAGCCAGCGGGCGCTACATCTTGACGCCGGAGATCTTCGATGCGCTGGACGTTGCCGACCCCGGGGTCGGTGGCGAGCTACAGCTGACCGATGCGATCCGCGTGCTCGCTCGGCGAGGGAACGTGCACGCGTACGTCCACCGCGGTCCGATCTTCGACGTGGGCAACAAGAAGGCGTATCTGCGGGCGACGTTCGAGCTCGCCCTGCGCCGCTCGGACCTCTCCGGTGCGGTCAGGGAGATAGTCGAACGACTGGCGCAGCATCCGGCCTAGTGATCTCGGTCGACGAGGCTCGCGCGCGCGTCCTGGCGGCGGTGGCGCCGGTGAGGCCGGTGGAGCTGCGCGTCGCCAACGCTCTCGGCGCGGTGCTGGCGACGGATCTCGATGCACCCCACGCCCTCCCCCGGTTCGACAACTCGTCGATGGACGGGTTCGCGGTGCATGCGAGCGATTGCGGTTCCGCCTCGCCGGAGTCCCCGGTGGGGCTACGCGTGGTGGGCGAGGTACGCGCCGGAGATCCAGGCGACCACTCGGTCCGGCCTGGTACCGCGGCGCGCATCATGACCGGCGCGCCGGTCCCCCCCGGGGCCGACGCGATCGTTCCGGTCGAGGAGACGCGTCTGCAGGGAGACCGCGTGCTCGTCCAGGCACCGGCCGAGCCGGGCCGGTTCATCAGGCGCGCCGGTGAGGACGTTCAGACGGGTGACCTGTTGATCCGCGCCGGGACCGAGCTGCGCGCGGGAGAGCTCGCACTCGCGGCCTCCGTCGGTGCGTCGCCGCTCCTGGTGCGCCCCGCGCCGCGGGTCGCGGTGGTCGTCACCGGCGACGAGCTCGTCGAGCCCGAGACCCAGCCGGGCCCAGGACAGATCCGGGACTCGAACTCGATCGCGCTTTCGGCCCTGGTGCGGGAGGCGGGCGGCGAGGCGCTGCTGTCCACACCGGTACCCGACGAGCTCGGGGCGGTCGAGGACGCGTTCCGGCGCGCCGCCGCGCGTGCCGACCTGGTGGTGTCGTCGGGCGGCGTGGCGGTCGGCGATCACGACTTCGTGAAGGAGGCGATCGAAGGGCTGGGCCGGATAGACCTGTGGCGCGTGGCGATGCAGCCCGGCAAGCCCGTGGTGCTGGGCGCGATCGGCGACGTGCCCTTCCTCGGTCTTCCCGGCAACCCGGTGTCGATCCACATCTCGTTCGAGCAGTTCGTGCGCCCCGCCATCCGCAGGCTGAGAGGCTGTAGCGCTCTGCTGCGGCCGACGATCTCGGCGCGTCTGTCGGGTCCCCTGGACAAACCCGCCGGCCGCCTGCACTTCGTGCGCGTCCGACTCAGCGCCGTTCCGGGCGGGTGGGTGGCGGTGCCCACCGGACCCCAGGGGTCACACATCCAGTCGAGCCTGATCGGCTGCCACGGTGTGGCGCGGTTCCCGCGCACGGCCACGCGGCTCGCCGACGGCGAGGAGGTTACGGTCGAGGTGTGGCGATTGCCGGAGGCCGAAGCATCGTGACGGCCGACAACAGGGGCGAGCCTGCGGCCCGCATGGTCGACGTCACCGGCAAGGAGGTCACCGATCGTGAGGCGGCCGCGGAAGGTCTCGTGCGTATGACCGGAGCTACGCGCGATCGTGTCGCCGCGCGCGCTCTCGACAAGGGAGATGCTCTCGAGACCGCGCGTATCGCGGGCATCATGGCAGCCAAGAAGACGTCCGAACTGATCCCGCTGTGCCATCCGATCGATGTGGGCGCGGTGGAGGTAGCGGTCGAGCCCGTAGACGCCGGCATCGCGATCCGGGCGGTCGTGCGAACCGCGGCGCGCACCGGGGTGGAGATGGAGGCCCTGACCGCGGTCGCGGTGGCCGCTCTGACGATCTACGACATGGTCAAGGGTCTCGAGCCCGCCGTCGAGATCGACGAGATCCGGTTGGCGTCCAAACGCGGGGGCCGCTCAGGCCCATGGGACCGCGATGGTTAGGTGAGGTCATCCGCGTCCGCCGAACCGTCGCTATGGTAACGATGAGCCCACCGCGTCCGTAAGAGCTCCAGCGATCCACAAACGCCGGGGACGACCCGCCCGCCTGGACACCACCTCGATAGGCTCGATGATGCCTCGATCCGACAGTGTCTCGAGAGCCCCGCGCGCGGCACGCTCGGATACGCCTACGCATCCGGCGACGAGAGCCGCGCTGAGTACGGGAAGCTCGGGAAGGACCTCGATCACCCGACGGGCGGCGGCATCGGAGCGGAGGTCACGGAGCCGGTCGCGCCAGTCGGCTAAGAGCATCTGGATCCGGGTGACGAACGCGGCCTCGCCGTTGGCGGCGCGTAGGACGATCCCGGCGAACCATCCGACCCATGCGTCAAGTGGCCCCTCCCGGAACGCATGAAGCCCCGATAGGTAACCACCCGGGTCGCGCGCGATCAGAACGCTGACGGGGGGCGGAACGACCACCCGTTCACGACGACCCAAGATCCACCCGATCAGCACGCGCCCGATCCGGCCGTTGCCATCTCCGTAGGGGTGGATCGTCTCGAACTGAGCGTGCGCCACCGCGGCTTGTGTCACGGGATCGAGATCGTCCCGGTTGGCGAACGCGACCAGGTCGTCCATGAGGTCGCCGACCAGATCCGGCGGTGGTGGAACGAAGGCTGCGTCCAGCGGGGAGGAGCCGCCGATCCATCCCTGGGCCGTGCGGAAGCGGCCCACCATCTCGCCGGGTAGCGTCCCATGGCGCATGAGTTGCTTGTGCCACCGGTGCAGCGTTCGAAGCGTCAAGGGCCGTCGGACATCGTCGGCGATGGCCCAGCGCAGGGTCGCGAGGTTGTCCGCGATCCAGGCGGCGGTGCCTCCGACGGCATCGGGTTCTGCCTCGGCCAGTGCGACCAAGCCGGCCGGCGCTCTCACTCCCTCGATGTCGGAGGAAGCTACCCCCTCCGCCCTCAGGAGCAGGCGCGCGAGAGGTTCCCAGGCGACCGGCAGTTGCGCGTTCGCCAGCCGGACCGCCGCGGCGGCTTGCTCGGTGCGCCGGACCACTTCGACGGAGAGCTCGAGGTCGAGCGTGGTGAGCGGGTTCGGAACCCACGCCCGGGCGGCCCGTCCCCGCCACGTGATCCCCGTCGCGCCCCCGGTCGCCACTATCCTTCCTCAAAGCGCGTCATTACGGAAGGATAGCGTGAGAACCTACCGTAATATGGTCTCTACCCAGGGCCGGCGCCCCCTGCGCATGACCCCTGCTTCAGCCCTCGACGACCACGAGCCCGGTCATGCCCGAGTCCTCGTGGGGGATGCAGAAGTACCGATAGGTCCCGGGCTGGTCGAGCCGGACCGCGAACGTCTCGCCTTCGGTGAGCAACTCGGACGCGAGGTCGTCGCGCGCCGCCGCTTCGCTGCGGTGCTTCCCGCTACTGAAGTAAGGCGCTCCATCCGGCAGCCCGTCCCGGTACGCGGTCACCGTGTGGGCATCCTCGCTGCGACCGACCCAGGTGACTGTCTCCCCGGCGCGGATCGTTATCCGCTCGGGCTCGAACCTCCGACCCGCAGCGAGCTCGACCACGGGGCCCTCGTCCGGGGTGCAACCGGCAAGCAGGACGGAAGTGAGGGCGACCGCCACGACCCATCCCGGCGCGCCGGGGCGCGTCACGCAGCGAGCAGCCCGGTTGCGTACATGAAGAGGAAGCCGACCAGCAACCCAACGGCCCCGATGACGCTCGTCAAGCCCGCATCGGTGCGGATGCTTCGTGCGATCTGCCACACCACGACCGCGATCGCACCTGCCGCGACGCCGAACGCGAGCGCGCTCCACGCCGCGGAGAACGCGAAGCCGCCGGCGAGCGCGCCGGCGATCGTAGGCGCGCCGGCAACGACACCGAGCCCGACGAAGTGCAGCAACGAGGGTCGCTGCCGCTCCTTGCCCAGCGGAGCCACGATAGCCAGGCCCTCGGTGGTGTTGTGAACCGCGAAACCGACCACGAGGAAGGTGCCCAGCGCTATCTCGCCGGCGGCGAGGGCGGCGCCGACGGCGAGACCTTCGCCGAGGTTGTGGAGCCCGATGCCCCCGGCCACGAGGTATGCGAGGGCGAGACCGCTCGCCCCCCGGGCCGCGCCTCTGCCTCGCCGACCTTCTAGCGACCGGTCGAGAACCACGAGGCACAGGACCGCGGCCAAGAGCCCCGCGCCGAACAGGGAGAGACCGTCGAGCGCCGCACCCGCTTGGCCGGCGAGCTCGAGACCCTCCGCGACGGTGTCCAACAGCAGGAACACGAGCAGCCCGACCGTGAATGCGAGGAAGAACGCCAACCACCGAGCGGACGCTCGCCGCAGCGCGGGGAACCACAGCAGGCCGATCGCGACGGGGATCACGCCGATATAGAGACCCAGCAGCGCGTAGACGAGGAAGGTAGACCAGGTCGCCTCCGGGGTAAGCGAGGCCACCTCGATGTCGTGCTCGAGCACCGCCCCCGTCGACGTGACGAGTCCGATGTGTACGGGCAGCCCTTCATCCCACGGATAGGGGATGTCCAGCGTCGCGGACTCCAGCCGGCCCAGCTCGGGATCGCTGATCGTGAAGGCGTTGTAGGCCTCGTTGACCAGGACCTGCGCGATGCGCACCGGGTCGGGACCCCCGTTCCTGACCGCCAGGGTGATCCGGTCCTCGGTGAGCACCGTCCGCTCTACCGTGACCTCCTCCACCGGTGGGACGGCGCGTAGGTCCCCCAAGGGATCGAGGGCTATGAACCCGGCCACCAACACGGCGATCACGGCCAGGGGGAGCGCAGCGAGCAGCGGATTGGGGAGCCGTGCGACGGCGGAGGCGTCCCCCATCACGTCACCTCGAAGGCGCTGAGCCATCCGAGGTCGACGAACTCGGTCACGTGGGCGTGGAAGATGAACCGGCCGGGATGATCGTAGGTGAACTCGATCATGTGCCGCTCCGCCTGGCCCATCGAGATCGTGTCGGTGAACTCGTCCGGCTCGAGCTTCGTGCCCGTGCGGTACAGATGGAAGAAGTTCGCATGCAGGTGGATCGAGTTCAGAGGATCGAACTCGGTGACGTTGATCACGTGGGCCCGTTGCAGCTGACCTTTGGAGATGGCGATCGGCTTCTGCATGTACGCGAATGGGATCGTGTTCACGGCGTAAACCTCGTTGGACCCGTCGAAGTTCGTATCGAACGCGTTCATGATCATGACCATCTCGTGTGCGTCGGGTCGTCCCTTCTTAGGATCGACGATGAATGCGCCGTACAAGCCGCGATGGATGTGCTGGGCGAGCGGCATGGAGTGACAGTGGTAGAGGTGCGTGCCGAAGGGCTCGGCGATGAAGTCATAGGTGAAGCTGCCTCCGGGAGCGACCTCCCCGGCACCCGGGATGCCGTCCATCGCGGCCGCGTGTATGCCGTGGAAATGGATCGTGTGCCGGTGAGCGCTCGCGTTCGTCAACCGGACGCGGATGCGGTCCCCTTCCGTGGCCCTCAGAGACGGCCCCGGGACCCTTCCGTTATAGGTCCATGCCGGGAAGAACACACCGGGCGCGACCTCGATCTCCTTGTCGATCGCGACGAGCTCGTACTCGCGCACGGTTCGTCCAGAGCGGTCCCTGGAGGTCTCGCCCAGATCGAAGTCGGTGAGTATCCGGTGGGGGTCGAAGCCGTTGCGCGCGTGGTCGACCAGCCCGACGGTTCCGCCGCCGTGGCCCTCGAGGCCGTGCGGCTCGTTCCCGTGAGCGAGCGGGGGTGCGGCTCGATCACCGTGGTGCCGACCCGCGGCGAGGACGTCCCTCCCCCTCAGGACCGCGGCCCCCCCGAGAGCGCCGGCCGCGCCGAGCCGGGCCAAAAAGCCGCGCCGGTTCACGCGATCCATATCGCCTCTGCTATCTCTTTGGAGAGCGCCATCTCGGCGCCCGCGGCATCCCCGACGCGGACGAAGAGGGGCCCGCCGATCGGACCGCAGCCCACGACCTCGAGAACGGTGCCCGGACGGACGCCGAGCCCGCCGAGGTAGCGGAGGGCTTCGGCGTGCGAATCGTCCACCCGGTCGACCTCCACGCGGTCCCCCGCCGCCGCATCCCAGAGGCGGCGGTGGGACTGCGGGGGCATCGAGCCGTCCCGGCGCGGTATCGGGTGACCGTGCGGATCGACGGTGGGGTCGCCGAGGCGCGCCGCGATGCGGTCCTCAAGCCCTTCGGAGAGGACGTGCTCCAGCACTTCGGCCTCGTGATGGACCTCGTCCCACGGGACCCCCAGGGCCTCCGCGAGATAGGTCTCGATCAGGCGGTGATGCCGGACGACCTCCAGGGCGATCTTGCGGCCGGAGGCGGTGAGGCTGGCACCTTTGTAGGACGAATGGGCCACGAGCCCGGCCTCGTCGAGGCGCTTGAGCATGTTCGTCGCGGAAGCAGGCGAGACCCCGAGTCGCTGCGCAACGGCATTCGTCGGGACGGGCGCCCGGCGCGACCGTCGGCCCCCCGCACCGGCGCTCTCCAGCATGAACAACGCCTTGAGGTAGTCCTGGGCGGCCGGCGACGCGGTGGCAAGCACGGTCTCGATATTAGCCCATGTGGGCGACGGCTTATACCGAGGATAGAAAAAGATTTAGTTCTGTCTAAACCCGTGGCCGCGTCACTCCTTGGGCCGCTTGAGGAACGCGGTCGTGCCGGTCGAGGGGCTCTCTAGGACCTGCACGAGCTCCCATCCTTCCTCACCCCACTGGTTGAGGATCTGTTGCAGGGCGTGCGAGATGAGCGGCACGGTGGCGTACTCCCATTTCTGCACTGGATCACCTCCTGGCGGGGCGGAGCCGGTAACTTACTTCAGGTGCACTGGCGCATCGTCCGCACCTCCACCGGCGAAACGATAGCGACGCGCGCGACCTGGGCGCGCTCTCACGCCGAGCGTCGAAGGGGGTTGCTCGGACGAACCGGGCTCGAGCCGGGCGAAGCGATGATCTTCGACCGCACGCGTCAGGTCCATACGATGGGGATGAGCTTCCCGATCGACGTCGTTTTCTGCGACGCGGGGTGGGTCGTCCGGCACGTCGTGCACCGCATGGCGACCCGACGGGTGACCCGGTGGGTGCTTCGCGCGCGTTACGTCATCGAGGCGCAGGAAGGTGCGTTCGAAGGCGTGGTACCGGGCGAGAAGCTCGAGGTCAGTGAAGCTGGATCGCCCGGTAGGCCCGGTTGAAATAGAGGAGGGGGTCGCCCTCCGCGGTCTCGCTCGCGACGACCTGTCCGATGATCACGTCGTGATCTCCCGAGTGGATCGTCTCGTGGATCCTGCACTCGATCCATGCGATCGCGCCGTCGAGGAGAGGGCTGCCCGCGGGCCCGATGCGATGGGGGAGCGAATGGAACGGCTTGACCCCTCTCTCGGAGAAGGCTCGCGCGATCGGTTCCTGGTCGGAGCGCAAGACGTTCACCGCGAACGCCCCCGCTTCCAGCACCAGCGAACGCGTCTGAGACTGGCGGTCGAGGCAGACCAGGACCAGGGGAGGGTCCAAGGAGACCGACGCGAAGGCCGACGCCGTCATCCCATGGAGACGATCGCCCACGGCGACGGTCACGACCGTGACCCCCGTGGCGAACTTTCGGGCGGCGCCCCTGAACTCCTCCGGGCCTAGACCCATCTACTCAACTGCGTCCTCGAACCCCCTGAACACCGCCTCGTCCGGAAGGAACATCCACGAACCGGGCGCATCCTCGAGACGTTCGGCGATGAAGCGGAGCGCGTTGATGTCGGGGCCGCTGCTGGAGCCCGCGGCGCGCAGAGCACCGCGGCGAACGAGTTCCTCGACGAGATCCTGCGTCGGATGACCTTCTATCTCCATGGAGGCGTCAGTCTAGACGCGGCCGGTCCTCCGGCTGCTGGTCATCGGGTGGCGGGCCATGGCTGTGGGTGGCGGCCGAACACAGGGCGAGCGAGGCGAACACGAGGAAGCCCACGACGGAACCCACGATCGTTATGACCACGTAGCGCCTGAGCTCGTCGGTCCAGTTGACCGTGATCAACGCGAGCATCGCGCAGATGCCTGCGAGCGCCGCGATCGCCATCCCCGAGGTCCCCAGCGCGTGCAAGCCGCGCATCCGTGGCGGCGGACGTGATGGTTCCGGGACGGGTTCCACATCGAGGACCACGACGACTTCTTCACCGGTCGTCGCGCCGGGAGGCGCGGGGTGACGCTTCATGATGCCCTGCCTTCCACCCATCGGACCAATGTCGCCGTTGCCACCCCGGTTCCTCCTCTCGAGATCTCGTCGCGGTCCTTGTCGGAGCGCGACGCGCCTGCGATGTCGAGATGCGCCCAGGGGATCGAATCTTCGACGAACTCCTTCAGGAAGAGGGCGGCGAAGATGGATCCTCCCCAGCGTGACCCTATGTTCTTGATGTCGGCGACGTCGGATTCGAGCTCCTGCTTGTAGTCGTCGTACATGGGCATCGGCCACACGCGCTCGCCCGCTCGCTCGGAGGCCAGCGAGATCTCATCCCGTAGCTCGTCGTCGTTCGAGAACAGGCCCGTCGATCTGGACCCAAGCGCCACGACTATCGAACCCGTCAGCGTGGCGACATCGACGATCGCCTCCGGCCGAGCCTCGCAGGCGTAGGCGAGCGCGTCGGCCAGGATGAGCCGCCCCTCCGCATCCGTGTTCAAGACCTCTGAGGTCTTTCCCCCGTAATGCGTGATCACGTCGCCCGGCTTGAGGGCGTCCCCGCCGGGCATGTTCTCGGTTGCAGGGATGAGGGCGGTGACCTCGACGGGCACCTTGAGGCGCGCCACGGCGGTCATCGCACCGATCACGGCGGCCGCCCCGCCCTTGTCGGTCTTCATCGTCTCCATGCCCTTGAGGTCCTTGAGGGACAGGCCCCCCGAGTCGAAGGTGACCCCCTTGCCCACGAGCGCGACCCTGGCCTTGGCCCCAGGTGGCGCCCAATGCAGCTGGATCAGACGCGGCCGGCGGGCGGACCCTGCTCCGACCGCGAGCAGTCCGCCGAAGCCGCGCCGAGCCAGTTCGTCCTCCTCGAAGACGGTGCACTCCAGTTCGTGGGCATCCGCAAGCTGCCGGCACCGCTCGGCCAGCGCCTCCGGATAGAGGGCGAAGGCCGGCTCGTTCGTGAGATCGCGCGCGAGCATGGCCCCCTCGGCGAGGATCTGCCCTCGCTCGATCGATCCCTGGGCCGCGTCGAGGAACAGGACGCGCTGGATCTTCGACGGGTGCGGGTCGGACTTGTAGGTCGTGAAGGTGTAGGTACCCAACAGGAAGCCCTCCGCGCTCGCGACGAGCGCGTCCTCCGACCCCGGCTCCTGATGCAGCGTCGAAGCCACGACCGATCTCTTCGCCACTCGGCGCGCCGCGGCCCCCGAGGCCCGCCTCAAGGCGGTGGGATCCGGGTCCGGCGCGCCGAGGCCGACGACCACGATCGACCGGGCGGGAAGCCTCCGCAGGGTGGGGACCTCGGCGATCTGACCGGGCTTCCCCGCGAACGCGATGTCGGCGAGGTGCTCGCTCAACGCGCCATCCAGGGCCTCGTCCACGGTGAGCGCGGCCTTGCTCAACCCGGCGCCCTCTCCCTCTCGGAACGCGCCGACGAGCAGCACGTCGCACGAAACCTGCTCGGCGGCCTCGGCCGAGCTCAACAGCTGGGGGGTCGGCATGGGATCTCCTGGTAGGTGGCGCCCAGCCTAGTGGGTGCCGCCGGCGACCATTACTTTTCGCGAAATCCTTGAGTGCCCCCAGGTCGCGGGATACGTTGGCGGGCAGATAACGGCCTAGAGCTTGGGGAAGAGCTCCTGACCGCGACTTTCTTGGTCCTTCTGGGACTTGCGTGGATCGTCGTGCTACTGCCCGCCGCGCTGCGGGCGAGGCGAACGACTCCTCTCCCCGCAACGGAACGTTTCAAGCAGAGTCTGGAGCTCATCGCGCCGGGCGCCGGCGGACGCTGGGTCGTCGTGCCCCAGTCACCCGAGAGGCTGGCACAGATCGCGTTGCGCAAGGCGCAACGCAGACGGCGCCGGCTGCTTGGTCTGCTGTTGTGGGCGGCACTTTTGTCCCTGCTCCCCGCCGCCTTCGTCGGCGAACGCGCGTGGGCGATCCACCTCGGCCTCGACCTCACTCTCTGCCTTTACTCCCTGTTCTTGATCGAGACGAAGCGGCGCCGGAACGAACGTGCCCGCAAGGTGCATCCCATCGCCCCTCCGCTCGCGGCGCGCCGGTACGCGGCCGTCCCCTTCAATGCCCCCATCACGGAGGCTCACCACTAGCCACTCCCTCGGCGAGTGGGTGTTTCGCGTACATATACAGCGCGGTATCACCCACTCGGCGCGCCGTTTGCGTTCGGTAGGGTGCGGGTGATGACCCTCGAGGAGGTAGCCGCCCAAGCGCGTACCGACCTGGACGACAAGACCGCGGCGCGCGAGCGCGGCCTGGCGAGCAGTCGCAGCGCCGTTCGGGCGTGCGGGAACGCGATCCGTGCGATGCACCGTTACGAGATGGGGCCTGCGCGCGTCCTCCTGGAGGATGCTCAGGCGCAGCTCGACGCTGCGCGCGCCGCTCTCGCCGGTCATCCCGACATGCTCCATGCAGGCTTCGTCCACGACGCCGAGAAGGAGCTCGCAGAAGCGCGGATCACGTTCGCTCTTGTCACCGACGCTCCGTTCCCGTCGCCGGCAGATCTCGGCCTGCCGACGGCGGCATTCCTCAAAGGCATGGCCGAATCCATAGGCGAGCTCAGACGCCATCTCCTCGACCTGATGCGGCGCGGCGAGCTCAAACGCTGCGAGGACCTTCTCGGGTCGATGGACGACATGTACTACGTCCTCGTCTCGATGGACTACCCGGACGGCATCACCTTCGGCCTGAGGCGGCTGACCGACGTCGCTCGCTCGATCATCGAGCGTACCCGCGGGGACTTCACCACCTCGACGATCCAGAGCTCGCTCCGTGATGCACTCGAGGGTCACGCGTCCGGCCTCGACCGCTGATGGACCGCAAGCAGCTCGCGATGGTCTTCGGCCTGGTGGTCGTTGCTATCGCGATCCTGGTGTTCGTGCTCGCGACCGAGGGAGGCAACCCGCTCTACCGCGCGGACGACCCATCCGGGGACGTCGAGCTCGGCGCAGGTCCCAGCCCTCCAGCCGCCCGGTCGCTCGCCGACATCGTCGACGCGCACGTTGCCCAGCGCGGGGACGAGATCGCGTTCGTCGTGGATCTGGCCACCGACGTTCCCAACCGCATCAAGGATGGGGAGCTAGAGGTCCGGTGGGACCTCTCGCAGGGTGGTCGCCCGCTGTGGCAGGTCTCGGCGACCGTGGGCGGAGGAGCATCGGCTTCGGTCCTGTCGTACGAGAAGAACTTCACCGTGGGGACGTTCGACCACTCGATGCCCGGTGGGGTCGAGCTCGAGGGAGGCAGGGTCGTGATCCGGCTCGACCCGGCCGAGATCGACGGCTTCCCCACCGAGTTCAACTGGGAGGTCAGCACCGCGCTCGATGGTGCCCGGGGTGTACCGGGCTCGGCGCGCGCCGAGGATCGTGCTCCGGACGTCGGCTTCGCCGACTTCCCTTCTCCGTCCCCCGACTAGGCGGATCTGGCCGCGACGACGCCAGCCCCGGCCCCGCCCCTTATCCTTGGCCGCTCGGGCCAGTAGCTCAGTTGGTAGAGCGCACCCCTCGCACGGGTGAGGTCGCAGGTTCGACTCCTGTCTGGTCCACGAACTAAAGACGCTGCTCAGAGGCTGTCGCGAAAACCTCTGAAACGCTCGCGTTCGGGCTCCAGGTTTCAGACAATGGCACCACGGCGAATCGACTGGAGGGACCGTGGGCTACAACTTCGTTGCATGCGATAGAGACCAGCAGTTCCTGATGCCA
>JBHENN010000021.1:0-23646 GCA_046262015.1 Actinomycetota bacterium
TGCTGAACACCACCTACCGTCCGGCCGCCGAGACCGTGGTCGGTGGCGCGGCGGTCGCGCGCCTCGAACGACTGGCGCGCCGCCCCCTGGACGTCCTGGGCTCGCAGTCCCACCGGCTCGACCGGCTGCGCAAGGTGGTCAAGCCGTCGGACGCGGTGTTCTGGGCGGTGGCCACGACGGCGTTCGGGCCGGGTGGGTCGGCGCGTCAGATCGACTTCACGTACGACCTGTTGGCGGAGACCGACACGGATGTGCTGTTCGACCTGATCCGGTCGTACCGCGACTTCGACGTCCGGGACATCGTCCCCGAGATCACGGTCCCCGTCCTGGTCGTCGGCGGGACCCGCGACCGCCTGACCGTCCCGGAGGCGTCGGAATACCTGGCCGAGCACCTGCCCAAAGCTGAGCTCCATCTGCTCGACGGCTGCGGGCACATGTCCATGCTCGAGCGCCACACCGAGGTCAACCGGCTGCTCAAGCAGTTCTGCGACGACGTCCTCGGGCCGCCCTTTACACCGCGCAAGAACGCGACGAAGAAGAGAAGCAAGAAGTGACCGACGCACGCGTGGACGCGCTGGCCCGGATCCTGGTGGACTACTCCGTCGCCATCAAGCCGCACGACCGGGTCGCGATCCGCGGCGCGTACGTGGCCGAGCCGCTGATCCTCGCCGTCTATCGCCTGTGTCTCGAGCGTGGCGCGTATCCGATGGTCCGGGCTTCGTTACCGCGCGCCGAGCCACTCTTCTACCGTCTGGCGAGTGACGATCAGCTAGAACACGTGTGGGAGACCGACAAGTGGCTCATCGAGAACCTCGACGCCAGCATCAGCATCCTGTCGGACACCAACACCCGCCAGCTCTCCAAGGTCGATCCCGAACGTATGTCGATCGCGTCGCGCGCCCGCAAGCCGCTGTCCGACACGTTCTTCGAGCGCTCCGCCACAGGCGAGTACCGGTGGAACATCACGCTGTTCCCCACCGAGGCACACGCCATGGAGGCCCAGATGAGCCTCGACGAGTACGAGGACCTCTACTACTCGGCCTGCCTGGTGGACGCGGACGACCCCGTGCGGGCATGGGACGACGTGTCCCAGCGCCACGCCCGGTTGATCGAGTGGATGAAGGGACGCAACGAGGTCCACCTGGAAGGCGAGGGGACCGATCTCGTGCTCGAGGTGGGAGGCAGGACGTTCGTGGCGGCCAACGGGCATCACAACTTCCCGGACGGGGAGATCTTCACGGGTCCGATCGAAGACCGGACGCGCGGCGAGGTCTCGTTCAGCTATCCCGCGATCTTCGGGGGCCAGGCGGTCGAGGGGATCAGGCTTCGCTTTGAAGCGGGCCGCGTCGTGGAGGCCACCGCCGAGAAGAACGAGCGGTTCCTGCTCGAGACGCTGGAGCGGGACGCGGGCGCGAAGACGCTCGGCGAGCTCGGGATCGGCACCAACTACGGCATCCCCGGCTTCACCGGCGAGCTGCTGCTCGACGAGAAGATCGGCGGGACGGTGCATCTCGCGCTCGGTGCCGCGTATCCCGAGACGGGTGGTCTCAACGACTCCTCGCTGCACTGGGACATGGTCTGCGACCTCCGCCGCGGGGGCCGGGTCACGGTCGACGGCGACGTGCTGATGGAGGACGGCAAGCTTTTCGTCTAGGCCGCGCGGCTATGATGCGACGGTCAGCATGGCGACATCGGCTCGCGGCTCGGACCCGGGACGTGAAGTGGTCCCATGTTGGTGAGAATGGGTGGTCCCTACTTACTGGGAAGCGACACTAAGTCGCGGGTGCATGCGTGTTCATCGTCGTGGGCTCAATGATGCTTCGCGAGGTCAGGGTTCGGGCGGTTTCAACCTCCCGGCGCGCCGGTCCCGTTCGGTCTTGGCCTGGTGGCAGGGCCTGCAGCGAGGATCGAAGTTTTCATAGGAAGAGGGTCCTAGAGCGACGTGAGGCTCGACGTGGTCGAACTCCGGCCTGAAGCGGTTGCCGCAATCGACGCACGATACGCCATCGAAGGTTGGCGGCTCGCCTAATTCGAGCGCGATGGCGACCTCTGCGGGTTTGCTCCGGGACCATCTCTTGATGTGGCGTAGATCCTTGCCGTCAAAGAAGAGCCCGGTGAGGAACGCGTCACGCGCGATCTCTCGTGCCACCTCTGGCGCCACGGGACCGACCCCGGGGATCTTGCACACCTCCCCCTCGCGCACATCTTTCCAGCCCCGCCTCACGACCTCGTGGGAGACGAGGATGACCAGTTCCGGCCGGGTCGTGCGCCCCTTGCCGGAACCGGACAGAAGCTTCGCGTAGGCGTCGGCGAGGTAGCGCTCGAACGGCTCCACCTGAGGCACCGCCACAGGACCGCCCCGGCCCTTCCGCGCCTCTAGTTCCGCCTCCTTGGCTGCGGCCGTGGCCGCCCGGCTGAGACGCTGCGCCTCGGCTTCCGCCCCCGCCACGATGGGCGTCCCGATGTGCGGCTGGAACCTCAGGTGGATATCGACCATCCCGAGAGGATCGGTGTGGCTGCGGGCCGAGCGTGCTGCCCGCTGGCGGGCGTCGAGGTCGCGGTGCTGCTCGGCCTCGAGTTTCACCCGGCGGGCCTCGTCCCTAAGCACATGGAACGGCCTCGTCTCAGCCACCTTCAACAGTTTCTTGGCAGCACCCGGGGAACTCTGTTCCGCACTAGCTATCTCGACCGCTTGATCGAGAGAGACCTCTCCCTGCTGCAGTGCTTGGCTGAGTTCCGGAGAGGACTCCAGGGTATTGCCGGTAGCCACCACCGCCTTGGCTTTGCCGATCGAGGTGCCACCGAGCCGAGCCACCTTCGCTTCGTCCATCCGGCGCGCCAACATCGTCTTTCCGTAGGCGGCAAGCCGCTCGGCGCGCGAATAGAGCTCGAAGGTCCGCTCGATCTCGGCTTGGGTCATGAAACCAGGCTCGAGATCGGCGTTCGCCTTCTCGAGCATCTCGATCCCCAGCTCCGCATAACGTGCCATGACCCCAATATGACAGGGGCCTGCGACAAGAAATCGCTCTTCACGAATAACGGCGGAATCCAATAGCGTTACCGGTCCCTCGTCTTCCGTCCAGGCAGCTCGCGTTTCCGGCAACCGCGGGAGGGGCTCGTGGCTGTCACATGTTGACCCTCCCGGATGGCGGCACTACTGTCGGGGCCATGCCCGGGGTGGACATCGAGCTGATTCGTACAGAGGCGCTCGGGTGCACCCGCTGCGCGCTCTCACGAGGCCGGACGAACGTGGTGTGGGCGGACGGGAACCTCGAGTCCGAGCTCCTCTTCATCGGGGAGGGCCCCGGCTTCCACGAGGACAAGCAGGGGGTCCCGTTCGTGGGTGCAGCCGGGCAGCTGCTCGACCGTCTCCTCGCCGAGATCGGTCTCGACCGAACCAGCGCGGCGATCGTGAACGTCGTCAAGTGTCGCCCTCCAGGCAACCGCGATCCCTTGCCCGAGGAGATCGAGGCGTGCCGGCCCTATCTCGACGCGCAGCTCGAGCACATGCGACCCACGGTGATCGTGACCTTGGGGAACTTCGCGACGCGCTTCATCCTCGAGGAGCAGGTAGGCATCACCCGCGCCCGGGGCCGCCGCTACCAGCGGCGCGGCGCGACCGTCATCCCCACGTTCCACCCCGCGGCCGCCCTGCGGGGAGGCCGGTTCGGCGGCACGAGCCCGATCGACGCGATCCGCCACGACCTGCGGGTCGCCAGAGAGGTGCTCGACGAGGCGGCCGCACGCCGGCGGGCGGCGGCGCTGGTCGTCTCTCCGGGACCGGTCCCTCAGGCACAGGCGCTGCAACTCGGGCTCTTCTGAGCGGCCCTGAGGTGCCGCGCGCCCTGGCCGTCACGACCGCCTCGCCGGACGAGACCCGGATCCTCGGAGCGTCCCTGGCACCCGTCCTCCTTCCGGGCGACGTGATCAGCCTGAGCGGGGACCTCGGGGCCGGCAAGACCGTCTTCGTGCAGGGCGTCGTCGCCGCTCTCGGCGTTTCCGGCCGGGTGACGAGCCCGACCTTCACGATCGTGCAGGAGTACGACGCGCGCTATCCGGTCGTGCACATGGACGTGTATCGGCTGACCTCCTTCCAGGAGGTGCTCGACCTGGGTTTCGACGAGCTGCTCGACTCCGGCGCGGTCCTGATCGTGGAGTGGGGCGACGCCTTGGGGCCCCTCCTGCCCCGGCGCTACCTCCAGGTCGAGATCAGGGCCGGCGACGCGGACCGGGACGACGACCGGGTAGTGACCTTCCGTCCGCAGGGCGACGAATGGTGGCGCAAGCTTGCCAGCATGAGAGAGACCGCCGAGGCCCTCCTGGATGCCGCGTCGCCACCCGACGCGGCCCTCGCGCCCCGGTTCACCGAGCTGGACGGGCCCCCCGGAGGACCCGTTGGCCGCTGACCGACCCTCCGGGAGGAACGCATGCTCGTCTTAGGGATCGAGACCTCTACCCCCCAGGCGAGCGTGGCCATAGGGTCGGAGCAAGGGGTCGTGGCCAGCGCGCTGGTAGCGCGCGGCGCGAGCTACAACGAGTTCCTCTTGCCGGCGATCCGCTTCTGCCTCGACCAGGCGGGCCTCGGCTACCGCAACCTCGGCGGCGTCGCGGTCAGCCTCGGTCCGGGTCTCTTCTCGGGCATGCGGGTGGGGGTCGCGACGGCGAAGGCAGTGGCCCAGGCCCTGTCCCTCCCGATCGTCGGGATGGCGAGCCTCGACCTCGTGGCGTTCGACGTGCGACACACGTCAAAGACGATCTGCGCCGTCCTCGATGCCCGGCGCGCCGAGGTCTTCCACGCCACGTACCGATCGTCGCCCGGAGGCATCCAGCGCATGAGCCCCTACCAGGTGGACAGCCCCGAGCGCCTCGTGGTCGGGCTCGCGTCCCGTCCGGGAGACGTCCTGCTGGTGGGGAACGGAGCGCTTCTCTACCGCGACGTCTTCGAGGAGGCGGGGCACATGGTCGAGTTCGCATCGATGCGCGACTCGTTCCCGGACGCCTCGGCCCTGGTGGAACTTGCGTTGCCGCGCCTGTTCCGCCAGGAGTTCGACTCGCTCTACGACCTCACACCCCTCTATCTGCGCCGCTCGGCGCGCCCGATCGAGTGGGCCCGGGTGCGCGGCGCGAGGTCGGCATGATGGGGTGGTGGCGGTGGCGCTAGCTCCGGTTCCGGATGCAGGTCCCGTACGGGACATCGAGCTGACCAGGATGCGGCGCCGTCACCTCCGGAGGGTGCTCGCGATCGAGTCGCAGGTGTACCCCCGCCCGTGGAGCCCATCGTTATTCCTCTCCGAGCTGGCTCAGCGCTCGACGCGGTCGTACCTCGTCGCCAAGCACGCCGGTGAGGTCATCGGGTACGCCGGGATGATGTTCATGGTCGACGAGGCCCATGTCACGAACATCGCGGTGGACCCGGTCTTCCACGGGCGAAGGGTGGGCACGCGCCTGCTGCTGACCCTGATCACCGAGTCGATCGCCCGGGGGACCCGGGTCATCTCGCTCGAGGTCCGGACGTCCAACTCACCCGCGCAGGAGATGTACGCCAAGTTCGGTTTCTCGACCGTCGGAGTCCGGAGGGGCTACTACATCGAGACCGACGAGGACGCTCTGGTCATGACGGTCGAGGATGCGCTCAGCACCTCGTACCGCAACCGTCTGGCCGCGATCAGGACCTCCCTGGACGCGCCTGGGGCCCCGGGATGACCGATCCGGTCTGGCTCGATCCGCGCGTGCCGGGGGACGTAGCGACCGCCCCCCGTCCGGCGACGCGGTCTGCGACCGTGTCCGAGTGGGACGAAGAGACCCTCGTGCTGGGGATCGAGACGTCGTGCGACGAGACCTCGGCGGCAGTCGTGAAGGGAGGTCGGGAGATCCTCTCGAACGTGATCGTGTCGCAGACCGAGCTTCACGGTGAGTACGGCGGCATCGTGCCCGAGATCGCGTCCCGGGCCCACGTCGAGGCGTTGTCGCCAGCGATCGGCGAAGCCCTGCTGCTGGCCGACCTGACGTTCTGGGACCTCGACGCGGTCGCCGCCACCCTGGGCCCCGGCCTGATCGGCTCGCTCCTGATCGGGGTGGCCGAGGGGAAGTCGATCGCAGCGGTCCTCGATATCCCGTTCGTCGGGGTCAACCACCTCGAGGCGCACATCTACTCGAACCTCCTGGCCGATGACGACGCCGCGCTTCCCGCGCTGGCGCTGATCATCTCCGGCGGTCACACCATGATCGTCGACGCGCGCGGTCATGGGGACTACGAGATCCTCGGAGGGACGATCGACGACGCCGCCGGCGAGGCGTTCGACAAGGTCGCTCGGTTCCTCGGCCTCGACTACCCCGGCGGGCCGGAGATCGACCGCCTGTCGCTCCTCGGGGACCCCGACGCCATCCGTTTCCCGCGCGCCCTGATCGACGAGGTCGGCTTCGACGTCTCCTACTCGGGGCTGAAGACGTCGGTCGTCAACTACGTTCGGCGCGCCGAGGCGCGCGGTGAGCCGATCTCGGTCGAGGACGTAGCCGCTTCGTTCCAGCAGGCCTTGGTCGACGTCCAGGTGGCCAAGACGATGGCCGCCGCGCGCGCCGTCGACGCCGGCCGGGTGTTCCTGTGCGGCGGGGTTGCGGCGAACTCCGGGCTGCGCAAGGGGCTCGCCGATGCATGCACGGCCGCCGGGATGAGCCTCTCGGTGCCGCCGCTGGAGCTGTGCACCGACAACGCCGCGATGGTCGCCGCGTGCGGCACCGCGATGCTGCGCCGGGGGAGGTACTCGAGCCTCGACGCGGCGCCCGACCCCAACCTCCCCCTCGCCGGTTGACCGGGCGCGTGCGGGCACGGTACAGTTAGCACTCGGGCGCCAAGAGTGCTAACACTCGCGGCGCACATCGGTGAAAACCCTGCTCAGGAGGTACGCATGGCCACTACGACCAAGACCCTGAAGCCCCTCGAGGACCGCATCCTCGTGCGCCCCGAGGAGGGCGAGGAGACCACCATCTCGGGCATCGTGATCCCCGACACCGCCAAGGAGAAGCCCCAGGAGGGCACGGTCCTGGCGGTCGGCCCCGGGAAGCGCTCGGACACCGGCGACCTCATCCCCATGGAGGTCAAGGAAGGCGACAAGGTCATCTACTCGAAGTACGGCGGCACCGAGATCAAGCTCGAGGGTGAGGAGCTGCTGATCCTCTCGGCCAGGGACGTGCTCGCGGTCGTCGGCTAGCCCACGCCCCGCAGCGTCGCCGCCTCGGGCGCTGCCACCCTCATCACATCCGTTCGGAGAAGGAGAATAGATGCCCAAGATCGTCAGGTTCGATGAAGACGCGCGCCGCGGCCTCGAGGCGGGCGTGAACCGCCTCGCCGGCGCGGTACGAGTGACGCTCGGCCCGCGCGGCCGCAACGTGGTCCTCGACAAGAAGTGGGGCGCACCCACGATCACCAACGACGGGGTGACGATCGCCAAGGAGATCGAGCTCGACGACCCGTGGGAGAACATGGGCGCGCAGCTGGTCAAGGAGGTCGCCAGCAAGACCAACGACGTCGCCGGGGACGGCACCACGACGGCTACCGTCCTGGCGCAGGCGCTGGTGAAGGAGGGCCTGCGCGCGGTCGCAGCCGGCGCCAACCCCATGGCGCTGAAGCGCGGCATCGAGAAGGCGGTCGCGGCCGCGGTCGACTCGATCAAGACCCAATCGCGCGACGTCGAAGGGCGCCAGCAGATCGCCAACGTTGCCGCGATCTCGGCGAACAACGACCCCGAGATCGGTGAGATGGTCGCCGAGGCCATGGACAAGGTCGGCAAGGACGGAGTCATCACGGTCGAGGAGTCCAACACGTTCGGGCTCGAGCTCGAGCTGGTGGAGGGCATGCAGTTCGACAAGGGCTACATCTCTCCTTACTTCGTCACCGATCAGGACCGGATGGAAGCCACGCTCGAGGAGCCCTACATCCTGCTCGCCCAGCAGAAGATCTCCACCGTCCGTGATCTGCTCCCGATCCTCGAGAAGGTGAGCGGAACGGGCAAGCCGCTTCTCATCGTGGCCGAGGACGTCGAGGGCGAGGCGCTCGCCACCCTGGTCGTCAACAAGATCCGCGGTACGTTCAAGGCCGCCGCGATCAAGGCCCCGGGCTTCGGGGACCGCCGCAAGGCGATGCTCCAGGACATCGCGATCCTGACCGGGGGCCAGGTCATCTCCGAGGAGATCGGCTTGAAGCTCGAGTCCGTCGACATCGACATGCTCGGTCGCGCCCGCAAGGCGGTCATCACCAAGGACGACACGACGATCGTCGAAGGCAGCGGCAAGGACGCCGAGATCAGCGGCCGGATCGACCAGATCCGAGCCGAGATCGAGCGCACCGACTCCGACTGGGACAAGGAGAAGCTGCAGGAGCGCCTGGCCAAGCTGGCGGGTGGGGTAGCCGTCCTCAAGGTCGGCGCCGCCACGGAGGTCGAGCTCAAGGAGAAGAAGCACCGCATCGAGGACTCGGTCTCGGCTACCCGTGCCGCGGTCGAGGAAGGCATCGTGCCCGGCGGCGGGGTCACCCTCGTGCGCAGCCGGGAGGCGATCGACGCGCTCGAGCTCGACGGCGACGAGCGCGCCGGCGCGCGCATCGTGCACGAGGCGCTGGCCGCTCCGTTGTGGTGGATCGCTCACAACGCCGGGCTCGAGGGGGGCGTGGTCGTCGACCGGGTCCTCAACGAGAAGCCCGGTCACGGGCTGAACGCGGCGAGCGGACAGTACGTCGACCTGCTCGCCGACGGCATCGTGGACCCCGCGCGGGTCACCCGCTCGGCTCTCGAGAACGCCGCCTCTATCGCCGCTCTCCTTCTCACGACGGAGGCGACGATCGTCGACAAGCCGCAGGACGAGGACGAGGCCGCCGGGGCCGGGCACGACCACGGCGGCATGGGCGGCATGGGCGGCATGGGGGGCATGGGCGGCATGGGGATGATGTAGCGAGAGGTTCGGTTCGCGCCGTGGATGTCCGGCGCAGCAGTCGTTCGTTAGCGAGAGAAGGTCGCGACGACCTTGCCCGACGTGGCGACGCCCGGGCACCCGCGCACGGGACCAGCGTCGTAGATGAACACCCCCAATCGACCCTTCTTGGGATCGATCTTGAACGTTCTCTTACCGCAGAAATAGGTAACGAACGGGTTGACTCACCCCGAAGGGGCTGTGAGCCTCCGCTTAGCTCGTGGGTACCAAATCCAGCCATGGACCACGGCCGCCAAAAGAGTCGCCGGAACAAAGAGCACCAAGGCACGCGCGACGGAGAGTGAGCCGAACGCAACAGGCATGCCGAGGACGATCACGACGTTGACCGCAGACCAAACCAACGCGTAGCGAATCCGAGATTCAAGCGTCCAAGCCTGCAGACTCATCAGCCCTCCTACTCCTCCTTGTCGGCCTCTCGGGCCTCTCGCTCCTTCTTGCGCCGAAGCTCGGCCTTCTCCACCTCACGCTTGGGTCCCTGGAAGATTGCCCTGGCGGCTTTCTCGAAGCGCTCGAAGGGTGTCGGCTGGGGTGTCTCAGCCTTGCCATAACAGCATTGTAGGGGCGGTCTCCCACCCCTACAATGGATACGCAAGGTTCACGGAGGCCAGGGATCGGAGGCGCACCCTCCCCCTGGCCTTCTGCCTAGGGCACCTTCATCCCGACCTGCGCCGACCGAGCGATGCCCGAAGCCGTGTCATATCTGCCCTCCATCCGAGGAAACCGATGACTTTTCCGTCGCCGGAGGCTTGAGGGAGGCGCCCGCGGGCGCGTGCAACCTTCCCGAGTGCTCCCCAAACTTCCTGAAACTCGGCCTCGTCCAGCAGCGCGATGTCGCTTTTCGGTTACCCGGAGGACGCTAGGGCAGGTAATCGAGCGGATCGCGCGGCGCGCCGTTGACCCGGACCTCGAAGTGCAGGTGGCTCCCGGTCGAGTTGCCGGTGGAGCCGCACGTCCCGATGATCGCTCCCTGGGTCAGGTCCTGACCGTTGGAGACGCCCAGCGAGTTGAGGTGCCCGTACAGCGTCGAGAAGCCGCCGCCGTGGTCGATGATGATGGCGTTGCCGTAGCCGGAGTAGGACGAGGCCAGGATGACCCGTCCGGCCTTGGACGACACGAGCGGGTCGCCCGTGTTGCAGTCGATGTCGATCCCCTGGTGCATCCGTCCCCAGCGGTAGCCGTAGTACGACGTGATCCCCCCGTTGACCGGCCAGATGAAGCCCTGGTCGGAGGTCCCGAGGACGGCCACCGAATCGAGGGTCGAACGCTCCAGGATGACCTGCTCGATCCTCTGGGAAGCCGCAGCCAGGTCCCGCTCTTCCGCGTGCTTCTCGTCGAGCTGCGCCTCGAGCTTGCTGTAGGCCGCCTTCTGGCGCGCATACCGCTCCGCCAGCCCGTCCTTGAGCGCCTGCAGCTCATCGCGTGTTGCTTCGAGAGCGTTCTTCTTCGCCAGCAGGATCGCGTGGTCGACCTCGATCGTGGCCCGCAGGCGCACGAACCGAACCAGGGCGTCGGTGTTCTCCGATGCGGCGACCCCGAGCATCTCGGCCCGGGCGTCGAGCTCGGCGAGCGTCTTCGAGTCCAGCAGCGCGTCGAGGACGTCGGTGGCGCCGGACTTGTAGAGGGTCACGGCTTGCTCGGTCGCGACCTCGTGGACGCGGTCGACCTTGGCCTGGGTCGCGTCGATCCGGGCCTGCACCGTCCGCACCTCGGACTCGGCGCGGGCGATGTCCACCTCGAGGCTGGCCACCTCGTTCCGGAGCGAGATGATCTCGCGGTCGAGGCTCTTGATCTCCGAGCGCAGCGCCCCCGCCTGGCTCTCGTGGACCTCGATCCAGTTGCGGACGGCGCCCAGCTTGGCGTCGAGGCGGTGCTTGCGATCGTCGAGCCCGGCGGTGGAGGAGGCAGCGGGGATGAGGAGGGTCGCGAGAAGGGTCGCGGCGATCGCCGCGCGGCCGTGTCTTCTCGACTGCAAGCTGTGGCTCTCCTTCGTCCGCCTTGTCTCACCGAGGTGAGCGGTCGGGCCTTGCGCGCCTATCCGTTCCTGCCCGGAGGGTGGGCCCGTCGCATACTCTCATATCGCCCACGGCGCGCCCCGGTTCGCTGCAGAGGTCTTCGACCCGGTGCCTGGGTAATCCTGCCTCCCGCGGTGGATCCCCCGGCGGTGACCCGGCCGGGGAACGCGAATAAATATCGCTCCAGGGGCTTGCCAGCGGCGCCCGGGACCTCTAGATTCCGTCCTGCACCCGTTGAGTTGGAGAACCGGCTTCGGCCGGGACAAAGGCTCGGCGGGTGCATTCGCGTGCACGGCGCTCCCGGCCCTCACGCCGGCCGCTCGGACGGCTATCCTTCGGATGAGGCCGAGCGCCTCCACGAGTCCGACACCTGGGGGTTCAGCGTGACGATGGGCGGTTCCGCCCTGGTCGACCTGGAGGCCGCGATCAAGGCGACCCCCGGCGTGCTGGGCTGCGTGATCCTCACCGACCCGGACGGGTCGCCCTCGGAGATCCAGGCGTTCACGCGGGTCGGGATCGACGGCGAAGAGATCCGCACGGCCATCCTGCAGCAGGCGGAGGTCAAGGGGGTCAGCGCTCACCTCGAGAACGTCTTCGTGTTCGAGCTCGAGGCCGAGTCCCACTTCGGCGACCGCGAGACGCTCGACCGCGCCGCCGAGCTGGCCGAGCAGGAGGCCCGGACCCGGGGCACCTCGGCTCCCCGAGCCGTAGCGGCGTCTGCGGGGGTCTCGGACCGCGACGACGCCCCGTCGGTGACCAGCCGCCCGCCCCTCCAGAAGGTCGCCCTGTCGTCGTCGACGTCCACGTCGGAGGCGCGGGTCGCTCTCGGCGGGGGCGACCGAGAGGTGGTCGGGCAGGCCTCAGGGGCCAAGACGACGCACGGCCTGGCGGTCCTGGCCGACGCCACCCTCTCCGCGGTGAACCAGATGGTGGACGCCGGCTTCCGGCTCGCGGGGGCCTCCCTGGTGGATCTCGTGGGCCATCAGGTCGTCCTCGTGGTCGTGAACGAGGACGGGGGGCCCGACATGGTCGGATCCGCCCTCGTGCGGGGCGGGCCGGTGACCGAGGCGGCGGTGCGAGCGACGCTGAACGCGGTCAACCGCCGGGTCGAGATGATCGCGGAGCGGCGCTGAGACCGCACCCGCCCGCGTACGCTATCCTCGGAGTGTCATAGGAGTGCCACCGGAGTGTGGCGCCCCGACCCGCGCTACACACCTGGAGGCTTACCCATGCCCAGCACGCTGAAGGACGTCCCCGGAACGGCCCCCCACGGGGGCGCACTCGAGCTCCGAGCCGCATCCGACGAGGAGCGGGGCGACCTCGCCCGCGAGGCCGGCGGCCTGCCCCGCATCGAGGCCACGGCGCGCCGGGTGCTCTCCGACCTCGAGCTGCTCGCGGTCGGGGCGGTGTCGCCGAACCGGGGCTTCATGGGCGAGGCCGATTACACCTCGGTCGTTCAGGAGATGCGCTTGGCCAACGGGCTCCCATGGAGCTTGCCGATCACGCTGTCGGCGACCGAGGAGGAAGCCGCAGCGCTCACGCCCGGCGGGCGCGCCGCGATCGTCCACGAAGGATCGATCGTCGCCGTGATCGACGTCGAGGACGTCTACGGCTACGACCCGGAGCGCGAGGCCGAGCTCACCTATCGCACCACCGACCGTGACCACCCCGGGGTTGGCTACCTCTTCTCGCAGGGCCCGCGTTACGTCGGAGGCGAGGTGACCGTGCTCGAGAACCCGTTCGCCCACGAGTTCTCCTCGCATCGGAGGACGCCGCTCGAGCTGCGCGAGCAGATCGCACAGCACGGGTGGAAGACGGTGGTCGCGTTCCAGACGCGGAACCCGATCCACCGCGCGCACGAATACCTCACGAAGTGCGCGCTCGAGATCGTGGACGGGCTCGTCATCCCCCCGCTCGTCGGCGGCACCAAGGGAGACGACATCCCCGCCGAGGTCCGGATGCAGTGCTACGAGGTCCTGATGGAGAACTACTACCCGAACGACCGGGTGGTCCTCTCGGTATTCCCCGCGGCTATGCGCTACGCAGGCCCGCGCGAGGCGATCTGGCACGCGCTGCTTCGCAAGAACTACGGGATGACTCACTTCATCGTGGGCCGCGACCATGCGGGAGTGGGCAGCTACTACGGCAGCTACGACGCGCAGCAGATCTTCGACGAGTTCGAGCCTGGTGAGCTCGGGATCTCGATACTCAAGTTCGAGCACTCGTTCTTCTGCCGCAAGTGCGATGCCATGGGGTCGGACAAGACCTGTCCCCACGGCAAGGACGACCGGGTCTTCCTGTCGGGAACGCAGGTGAGGGAGATGCTGGCCAACGGCGAGGAGCCACCGCGCGAGTTCTCCCGACCCGAGGTGGCGCGCATCCTCATCGAGGCCGAGCGCGGCAAGTCTTAGGAGGACGACGATGGGCCTACTGGACAAGATCAAGAAGAAGCCGGAGTCGAGCGCCGCAGAGGGTCGCGGCCGGTCGGCCGGACCCCGCGTGATGGTCATAGGCCTGGACTGTGCTCCGCCGGAGCACGTCTTCGAGGAGTACGCGGACGACGTGCCCAACCTCACCAAGCTCAAGGAGAACGGGGTCTGGGGTCCGCTGGAATCGATCGTGCCTCCGATCACCGTCCCCGCATGGATGTGCATGATGACCTCCAAGGACCCCGGGACTCTGGGGATCTACGGCTTCCGCAACCGGAAGGACCACACCTACGACGGGCTCGCGTTCGCGACGTCGTGGGCGATCAAGGAGCCGACGGTGTGGGACATGCTCTCGGAAGCCGGCAAGGACAACATCGTCATGTCGGTGCCGCCCTCGTACCCGCCGAAACAGCTGAGGGGGATCCAGATCGGTTGCTTCCTCACGCCGAGCAACGACGCCGACTACACCTTCCCCAAGGAGCTCAAAGCGGAGCTGGAGGCCAACGTCGGCGACTACGTGTTCGACATCCGCAACTTCCGGACGGACGACACGCAGTACATCATCGATGAGGCGTACAAGATGACCGAGCAGCGATTCAAGACCGCCGAGTACCTGCTCTCGAACAAACCGTGGGACTTCTTCGCGATGACCGAGATGGGCCCGGACCGGCTCAACCACGGCATCTGGAGCTTCATCGACCCGGGCCACCCGCGCTACCAGCCCGGCAACCCCTACAAGGAAGCCCTGCGCGACTACTACCGTTACCTCGACGGCAAGATCGGCGAGCTACTCGACAACCATGCAGACGACGGGACCACGGTCCTGGTCGTCTCCGACCACGGCGCCAAGGCCATGGTGGGAGGCGTCTGCTTCAACGAGTGGCTGAGGGACGAGGGCTACCTCGTGTTCGACGGCGACGCCCCGACCGACGTCACCCCCGTCAACGACCTGACGATCGACTGGTCGAAGACGACGGCGTGGGGCGACGGCGGTTACTACGGGCGGCTCTTTCTCAACGTCGCCGGCCGGGAGCCGGACGGTGTGATCCCCGCGGCCGACTACGAGCGCGTGCGCGACGAGCTTGCCGCCAAGATCGAGGCGATGGTCGACCACGAGGGCAACCCCATGGGGAACAAGGCGCTGAAGCCAGAGGACATCTACGAGGTCCAGAACGGCGTCGCGCCAGACCTGATCGTGATCTTCGGCGAGCTCCGCTGGCGCTCGGTGGGCTCTCTCGGTCACGGCGCCTGGTACACCTTCGAGAACGACACCGGTCCGGACGAGGCCAACCACGCCGAGTACGGCATCTTCATCATGCACAACGCGCCGGGCCAGCAGCCGGGGCGCCGGGACGGGCTGCACCTGTGGGACGTGCACTGCACGATCCTCGATCTGTTCGGGATGGAGCCGGCGAGCGGCGCGCTCGGCAAGAGCGCGCTCGATAACTGAGGAGGGAACGATGAAGCAAGCAAACCGCGACCGCGGTGTAGTCATCTGGTTCACGGGGCTGTCCGGCTCGGGGAAGACGACCATCGCGCACGTCGTGGAGGAGAAGCTGCTCGAGGCCGGCGTCCAGGTCGAGATACTCGACGGCGACGTGGTGCGGGAGAACCTGTCCAAGGGTCTCGGGTTCTCCAAGGAGGACCGTGACACCAACATCCGTCGGATCGCGTTCGTGGCGCACCTGTTGCAGCGCAACGGGACGTTCGTGATCACGGCCGCGATCTCGCCCTACCGTGCGATCCGCGACGAGGCGCGCGCCATGATCAAGGACTTCGTCGAGGTCTTCGCCGACGCCCCGCTCGAGGTGTGCGAGAGCCGCGACGTCAAGGGGCTGTACGCCAAGGCGCGCGCCGGCGAGATCAAGGGTTTCACGGGCATCGACGACCCCTACGAAGCGCCGGAGAACGCCGAGGTCGTGTGCGCCACCGGCACCGAGTCCGTCGAAGAGTCGTCGCAGAAGGTGATCGACAAGCTCGTGGAGCTGAAGTACCTCGAGGCCTGACGTCACGGTCGCGCATGCTTGACCCGGGTGACGGGAGGAGACGCGTGATCGATCTGCACTGTCATACGACCGTCTCGGACGGCGGCGATTCTCCGACGGAGCTCGTCGAGAACGCGGCTGCCGCCGGACTTAGCGCGATCGCGGTCACCGACCACGACAACGACGCCGGCTGCGACGAGGCCGTTGCGGCGGGCGGTCGCCTCGGTGTCGAGGTCGTCCGGGGCGTCGAGATCTCGTGCGACGTCGACAGCCTCGACGAGCGCAGCCTGCTGCCTCGCGCGCGCCCGACGATGCACCTCCTCGGCTACTTCATCCCGGACCGCCCCAACCCGTTGACCGGCGCGCTCGCCGAGATGCAGCGGATCCGCGCCAACCGCAACGAGGTGATGGTCGAGCGACTCAACGACCTCGGGGTCCCGGTGAGCTTCGAGGAGGTCGAAGCCGAGGCAGGCGGACCCGGCGCGCAGATCGGCCGGCCACACTTCGCCGCCGTGCTGGTTCGCCACCGGGTAGTGCCCGACTACCAGTCGGCGTTCGACGACTACCTCGCCAAGGGCAAGAAGGCGTACGTATCTCGCAAGCTCTACCGTCCGGAAGATGCGATCGAGCTGATGCTGTCCGCGGGTGTGGTGCCGGTCCTGGCGCATCCGTTCACGCTCCACCTCGACCTGGGCGACCTCGCGCGCTTCGTCGACGACCTCGTCGCAGCCGGGTTACGGGGCATCGAGGGCTATCACGGCGACCTGTCCTACGAGGACCAGTCGCCCTTCCGCCAGATCGCCACGGAGAAGGGGCTCATCGCATCGGGAGGCAGCGACTATCACGGCCGGATGCGACCGGGGCGGCTGCTCGGCGGGGGCGCGCACGGGGTCGTGGTCCCCGACGACGTGCTGGAGCTCCTCCGAAGCGCGGCCGCCGAGGTCGCCTGATGTTCGTGACCCGGGCCACGCGCCACGACCGGGACGACATCGTGGACCTGCTAGAGAGCAACGGCTGGGGAGATGCCGACGTGGGGCGAGGGACGTTCTTCATCGCGCGTGACGGCACGGTGGTCGGTGCGGTGCAGGTGGTCGAGGTGGAGCCGCAGACGCTGGTCTTCGACAACGTCCTCGTGTGCGACGGGCGTCGTGGGCAGGGCATCGGAGGGCGGGTGGTCCAGGCGGCGCTGAACAGTCGCGGCGGCACCGTCTATCTCTGCTGCCACGCGGAGCGGCTCGGGTTCTACGAGCGCCTCGGCTTCCGGAAGGTCGCCGTGGACGACGCGCCTCTGTCGGTGCGCGGCTACTGGGAGGAGGTCGGCGACCACCCGACCGAGCGGGGCCACGTGCACCACTTCCTGGCCGCCCGCTGAGGGCGGTCCCACCGGGGTTGGGCTAGGCGCAGTTCGGCCAGCGGCTCGCCTGGCCGGCGGCGATCAACCGGGCGGCCGTCCGCGCCTGGGCCACGGGGTCGTAGATCGAGCCGTAGCCGTAGGCGGCCCACGTCTGCTGGTCGAACTGGAAGAGGCCGGTGTAGCCCGCGGCGTTGTACGCGCCGGGGTCGAGACCGGACTCGCACGAGGCGATGGCCAGCAGGTACGAGCCGCTCAGCCCGAACTCGGCGGCGGCGGCATAGATGATCTCGGACACCGAGCCCGGGGGTGCCGGCGGCGGAGCGGGCGCCGTGGCGACCTCGGCGGCCGTCTCGGTCGGGGTCGGGCTCGGCTTGGGGCGCGCCTTGAACACCCCACGCTGGAAGCGAAGGAGGGCGGCCGCGCTCTCGGTGGTCTCTATCCCCCGGGTCACGCGCAGGCGGTCCTCGGAGCGGACCGCTCCGAGGTTCCCGACGAGCTGCCAGCCGAGCTGCGCCCCCGGTAGGCCCAGGAGCGCGGCCACGAGGGACAGGGCCCACAGGCGGATCGTCAGCCGCTGGCGGGACGCCTTACGTCGTGCGGTCGTGCCGAAGCGAAGTCGGTCCATCGAGTTGCTCGACCTCCTGGCCGCCTCTGAGGCGGCATCGCGGGCGTGGCCCCGAACCACTCGGCGACGAGCGGCTCAAGGGGGGACGAAACGGTCCGTCTCACAGATCGTTCGGCACCCTAGCACGGGAATCCTGCCTGCTAGCCGAAGCTAGCGCATGTGAAATGGTTCACAAGCTAACAAGAGCGGGCCTCTGGGAGCCTCCGGTGGAGGGCGATGTCGACAAGTAGATCCCAACGCCCCTCCGAGTGGGGAGTGCCGTGCCCCCGGCCGGCACGGGCGGGACGGCCTTATCCTGGGTCCATGAAGAAGAAGGCGTTGGTCACCGGCGTGACCGGTCAGGACGGCTCCTATCTCGCGGAGCTGCTGCTCGCCAAGGGCTACGAGGTCCATGGCCTGATCCGACGGGCGTCGTCGTTCAACACCGAGCGGCTCGAGCCGATCTACCGCGATCCCCACGAGTCCGGCGTGCGGTTCTTCATGCACTACGGGGACCTCTCGGACTCGGGCTCGCTCGTCAACCTCATCCGGACCCTCGAACCGGACGAGATCTATCACCTCGGGGCGCAGACCCACGTGAAGGTGTCGTTCGAGATCCCCGAGTACACCGCCGACGCCACCGCGATGGGCACCGTGAGGATGCTCGAGGCGATCCGGGCCTCCGGGATCGACACCCGCTTCTACCAGGCCGGATCGTCGGAGATGTTCGGGATGGCACCGGCGCCCCAGAGCGAGGCCACCCCGTTCCACCCCCGCAGTCCGTACGGTGTCGCCAAGGTGTTCGCCCACTGGATCACGACCAACTACCGCGAGGCGTACGGGACCTTCGCGGCGAACGGGATCCTGTTCAACCACGAAAGCGAGAGGCGCGGGGAGACCTTCGTCACCCGCAAGATCACCCGGGCCGTCGCTCGGATCACCGCCGGGATGCAGGACAAGCTCTATCTCGGGAACCTCGACTCGAAGCGGGACTGGGGGTACGCCCCCGAGTACGTCGAGGCGATGTGGATGATGCTGCAGCAGGACAACCCCCATGACTTCGTCATCGCCACGGGGGAAGCCCACTCGGTCCGGGAGTTCGCCGAGGCTGCGTTCGCGCACGTGGGACTCGACTGGCAGGAGTACGTCGAGGTCGATCCCGCGTACTACCGTCCTGCGGAGGTCGACTTCCTGTGCGGCGACGCCTCCAACGCCGCGCGGGTCCTGGGATGGGCGCCTACGACCCGGTTCCCCGACCTCGTGAGGATCATGGTCGATGCGGACGTGCGGCTGCTCGAGGACGAGCTGGCCGGCCGGTTGGTTCGCCAGGACAGAGAGCATCGCCGATGATTGCAACGCGGCGGGGTCGCGTCGACAATCGGTGCACCCCATACTGGTTGCACCTCTAGCAGAGGAGCCGTCGTGGAGATCGAGATCGGGATCGGCAAGTCGGGCCGCAGGGCCTACGGGTTCGACGACATCGCGATCGTCCCCTCTCGGCGAACCCGCGACCCCGACGACGTGGACATCGCGTGGGAGATCGACGGCTACAGGTTCGAGCTTCCCCTGCTCGCCGCGGCGATGGACGGGGTCGTGTCGCCCCGCACCGCCAACGAGATCGGGCGACTCGGCGGGCTGGCGGTCCTCAACCTCGAGGGGCTGCAGACCCGCTACGACGACCCCGATGCGATCTTCGCCGAGATAGCGGAGCTGACCGACGCGCGCGCCACCGCTCGTATGCAGGAGCTCTACCGCCAGGACATCAAGGAGGAGCTGATCTACAAGCGCATCCGGGAGATCAAGGACGCCGGCTACGTGGCCGCGGCGTCGCTGACCCCGCAGAGGGTCGAGCGCTACCACAAGCTCGCTCTGGAAGCGGAGCTCGACATCCTGGTCATCCAGGGAACCGTGGTCTCGGCCGAGCACGTCTCCACGCGCACCGAGCCGCTCAACCTCAAGCGGTTCATCTCGACCTACGAGCTGCCGGTGATCGTCGGGGGATGTGCGTCGTACTCGACCGCTCTCCACCTGATGCGTACCGGGGCGATGGGCGTCCTCGTCGGAGTCGGACCGGGTGCCGCGTGCACGACGCGTGGGGTGCTTGGGCTTGGGGTGCCGCAGGCGACCGCGATCGCCGACGCGGCCGGAGCCCGGATCCGTCATCTCGACGAGACCGGGCGCTACTGCCACGTCATCGCCGACGGGGGGATGCGCACCGGCGGGGACATCGCCAAGGCGATCGCATGCGGGGCCGATGCGGTCATGATCGGCTCGCCGCTGGCCGCGGCCGCCGAGGCTCCCGGGCGTGGCTTCCACTGGGGGATGGCGACCTTCCACCCGACCTTGCCGCGGGGCACCCGGGTGAAGACGTCGACCGTAGGCACGCTCGAGGAGATCCTGGTCGGCCCGGCGCACGAGAACGACGGACGGATGAACCTCTTCGGCGCGCTGCGCACGAGCCTGGCGACGTGCGGCTACGCCAACATCAAGGAGTTCCAGAAGGCCGAGGTCATGGTCGCTCCGGCGCTGAAGACCGAGGGCAAGTCCCTCCAGACCAGCCAGCGCGTCGGCATGGGCCACTGAGGAGGAGACCTCCCCGCTTCGGCTCGGCTCTCGTCACCGGCACGGCCCTTCCGGGTGGTAAGCACGGCGCCCTGATGTGCTAAGATTCCCTTGTCGTTGTACCAACCGTCTATGGAAGTGGTGGTCAGGATGTCAGAAGCCCTTGTATTCTTCAGCGCCCTGGGTGCGCTCGAGCTTCTCGTGACGCATTACGGCACCGACAGTCGGGACGGGCGTGACTGGCGTCCCGGACAGGCGAGCTAGCCGTGGGCTCGATCAGCCGAGTGGTGTACCGGCTCGACCCCGATCTGTCCCCGGTGCGCCTCGCTCCCCGGGCGGCGCGCCGCAAGCCCGCCCGAGCCGTCCACCGGGGGCGGTGACCGCCGTGGGCGGCTCTCTCGACCGCGTCGACATGGCGATCCTGGAGCTGCTCCGGCAGGACGGACGGATGCCGCATGCCGCCATCGCGAAAGCCGTCAGCCTCTCGGGCCCGGCGGTGCACGAGCGGGTCCGCAAGCTCGAGGACCGCGGCGTGATCAAGGGTTACGCGGCGATCCTCGATCCCGAGGCGCTGGACCGGCCGCACGTTGCGTTCGCGTTGGTGACGTTGTCGGAAGGGAACGAGTTCGCCGAGGACAGAGCGATAGTCGATCAGATCTGCGCCGAACCCGACGTACTCGAGTTCCATCGGGTGGCGGGCGAGGACTGTTACCTGGTGAAGGCGCGGACCGCGACGAACAAAGACCTGGAGCGGTTGCTCCGCAGGATCCGCTCGATCCGCGGCGTGGCGCGCAGCCGAACGACGATCGTGCTGTCGACCGAGCTCGAAGAGCCCTCGATCCGCGTTCCCCGGCCCGACCGGGCCGAGCTCGAGGCCGTCTGAGCGATCGGCTGCTCGTCGTTGCCATCTGCCATTCGATAGCGAGGGGGAAGGTGCGCAGGTCGATGCGGACCATCCGGTGGGTACCATCGGGCGCCCATGACGACGAAGACGGAGCCGAGGACCGTCGCGCAGCTCCTCGACCTCGCGACGCGCCTGCTTGCCGACAGCACGCATATCTTCGAAGACCACGATCACGAGCGCGAGGCCCAGGAGCTGCTGGCGTTCGCACTCAAGACCCCGCCCGCGAAGCTGAAGCGACGCATGGTGGTTGCGTCCGCCACCCGCGCCCGGTTCCTGTCCCTCGTCGCCCGGCGCGCCGGAGGCGAGCCTCTGCCCTTCCTGCTGGGCGCGATCACCTTCTACGGCCTCGAGCTGAAGGTCCGGCCGGGAGCCTTCGTGCCGCGCCCGTCCTCGGAGCTGACGGTGGAACGCGCCCTGGACCGCCTGGCGGGGCGTCGGGCCCCGAAGGTCGTCGACCTGTGCGCCGGAGCGGGGCCGATCGCGCTCGCGATCGCCTACGAGCGGCCCGGAGCCGAGGTCTGGGCGGCCGACATCTCCGATGAGGGGCTCGCCCAGGCTCGGTCGAACGCGCGCCGTCTCGGGATCGCCAACGTGCGGTTCCGGGTCGGCGACATGTACGATCCGCTGCCCGCGGAGCTGAGGGAGAGGGTGCACCTGGTGGTCGCGCACGTGCCCTACGTCCCCCCCGACGAGTTCGACGACCTCCCCGCCGAGGTGCGCGAGTTCGAGCCCGCGTTCACGCTCATGGGCGACACCGGCGACGGGTTCGACCTGATGCGCAGGACCATCACGGAGAGCGTCGAGTGGCTCGTGCCCGGGGGCTGGCTCCTGCTCGAGGTGGCCGAGGATCTCGCACCCAAGGTGCGCCGGCTGGTTAGGGCGGCCCGCCTAGAGGACCACGGCCTGGGCGAGGACGACGACGGGTTGAGCGTGGTGGTGGAGGCGCGCAAACCGCCGGACTGAAGACCCTGCGCGGTAAGGTGACCTATGCAGAAGGTCCTCGTTGTGGACTACGGCGCGCAGTACGCGCAGCTCATCGCCCGCCGCGTTCGTGAGTGCCACGTCTACTCCGAGATAGTCCGTCACGACACCCCCGTCGAAGTGCTCGCCGGCGCGCGCCCCGCGGGCATCATCCTGTCGGGGGGTCCGAAGTCCGTGCACCAGCCCGGCGCGCCGGACGCGGATCCGCGTCTGTTCGAGCTCGGCGTGCCCGTGCTCGGTATCTGCTACGGGCAGCAGCTCATGGCGACCAAGCTCGGCGGTGAGGTCGCGCGGACCGGCATCGCGGAGTTCGGCAAGGCCGAGCTCTCGGTCGACGCGCCGGCCTCGGTGCTGTTCGACGAGCTACCCGTCGACCAAACCGTATGGATGAGCCACAACGACGCCGTCGTGCGCGCTCCCGAGGGTTTCCGGCCCACCGCGTCGACGTCGTCGTCTCCCGTCGCGGCCTTCGAGGACCGCGAACGGGGGCTCTACGGGGTCCAGTTCCATCCGGAGGTAGCGCACACCCCGCGAGGAACCGACATCCTGAAGAACTTCCTGTACCACGCCTGCGACCTGCTCCCATCGTGGACGATGACGTCGATCATCGAGTCCGCGGTCGAAGACGTCCGCTCCGCGGTGGGGGACCGACGCATCGTCTGCGGCCTGTCGGGCGGCGTCGACTCTTCGGTCGCGGCCGCGCTGGTGCATCGCGCGGTGGGCGACCAGCTGACGTGCGTGTTCGTCGACCACGGTCTGCTGCGCGCGGGCGAGGCAGAGCAGGTCGAGGACACCTTCCGCCGCCACATGGGCATCCACCTGATCCACGTGAAGACGGCGGATCGCTTCCTCGAACGGCTGGCGGGGGTGACCGATCCAGAGCGCAAGCGAAAGATCATCGGCGAGACGTTCATCAGGGTGTTCGAAGAGGTTGCGCGCGACGAGCTCGAAGATGCCGCCTTCCTGGTGCAAGGCACGCTCTATCCGGACGTGATCGAGTCCGGCACGCGCGACGCTGCCAGGATCAAGAGCCATCACAACGTGGGTGGTCTCCCGGAGGACATGACGTTCACCCTCGTCGAGCCCCTTCGGAACCTGTTCAAGGACGAGGTCCGCAAGGTCGGCGAAGAGCTGGGTCTTCCGGAGGAGATCGTGTGGCGCCAGCCGTTCCCCGGGCCGGGCCTGGCCGTCAGGATCATCGGCGAGGTGACCGTCGAGCGTCTCGACATCCTGCGCGCCGCGGACGAGATCGTCGTGGAAGAGATGAAGCGCGCCGGGTTGCTGCGGGAGATATGGCAATCGTTCGGCGTGTTGCCGGCGATCCGCTCGGTCGGGGTGATGGGCGACGAGCGCACCTACGGATACCCCCTCGTCCTCCGCGCGGTCACCAGCGAGGACGCCATGACCGCCGACTGGGCGAGGCTCCCCTACGACCTGCTCGAGCGGATCTCGAGCCGGGTGGTCAACGAGGTTCCCGGGATCAACCGGGTCGTGTACGACATCACCTCCAAGCCGCCCGGCACCATCGAGTGGGAGTGACCTGAGCGACCCCACCGCCCATCCCGTGGGAGCCACGGCCCCCGAAGGGTCGTCCGACCGGCTGAAGATCCTGGCCGGCGCCGGCCAGAACGTCGTCGGGCTCGTGGTCGCCGGGGTTGCCACCCTCGGCGCGCAGGTCCTCCTCAGCCGCAGGCTCGGTCCTCACGGGTTCGGACTGGTCACCGTCCTGACCCAGGCGGCGTTCGTGTTGTCGTTCGCCACCCGGGCCGGCATGGACATGGCGGTGCTGCGCGATGTCGCGGTGGACGACGGGACGGGACGGCGGGACACCAC
>JBHENN010000022.1:0-35716 GCA_046262015.1 Actinomycetota bacterium
GCTCGTCTTCGAGCAAGGGCTCGTCTTCGAGCAAGGGCTCGTCTTCGAGCAAGGGCTCGTCTTCGAGCAAGGGCTCGTCTTCGAGCAAGGGCTCGTCTTCGAGCAAGGGCTCGTCTTCGAGCAAGGGCTCGTCTTCGAGCAAGGGCTCCGGCAACGGTGCGTCGCACGGCAACGGCTCGTCCGATGAGCGAGAGGACCACGGGAACGGCAGCAACGACGCCGAACCGGGCCGCCAGCCCGAGAACGACGACAAGCACGACGACGAGGGTGAGCACGGCAACGGCGACGGCGGCAACGGGCACGGCGGCGATGGCGGCAACGGCCACGGGTCGCAGAGTGACGGTAAGAAAGACGACGACGACTAGATAGCAGCACCGACCGGCACGCAGCCCCCGGCCTGGGCCTCCTCCGGCTACGCCTCGGGCGCGCCGGTTACTCCCCTCCGGTTACGCGTCGGGCACGCTCAGCGCGCCAGGGTTCGCGGCCCGCAGCGCGCTCACGAACTGAGCCTGGATCCTGTCCATCACCTCGTGGATCTGCCTGCGGCGAGCCGACAGCGCTCGCTCGTGGTCGGCCAAGCGGCCCAGGATCGCATCCAGCTCCTCACTCGAGGCTTCGGGGAGACGTGCCAGGATCTCGTCGCCCAGCAGGTCTTCACCCCGTCGGCGGGGCGTGGCGACGTTGCGTGGGACCGAGAGATCGGGCGCACGCGTGGGAAGCGGACCCTTCGCGGCGTTGCCCTCGGGGGCGAGGATCTGAGGGAGCCGGGAGACGAGATCGCCGTCGTCGCCCCCCGACCGGCGTCCGACCTCGGCCGCCAGGATGTCCATCCGCGCCTGGCACATCCGGCGCTCGAACGAGATCTCGTTCTCCGCCTCGCGCGCCGCTTCGCGCATCTCGCGCAGCTCCTCGATCGACCTGTCCGCGAGACCGCCGAGGTACGAAGGATGGGTGATCCTGTCGGCCAGCCGTCGAAGCTTTTCCATCGGCCTCAGAGACTACCGTTCACCCGGCGAGGCCGAGGAGCGCGCGCGCGTCGTCGGGAGATGCGACCCGGCGACCTGCTGCCCGGGCCATCCCCGCGACGCGCCCGATGAGCTGGGCGTTGGAGACCGCCCGGCGACCACGCTCGAAGAAGAGCACGTCCTCGAAACCGGTGCGCACGTGACCCCCGAGCTCGATCGCGGCGCGCGTCACGGCCAGATGGCTCTTGCCTATCCCCGTGGCGCTCCACGTCGCGCCGGCGGGTAGTTTCCCACTCAGGAACGGGATCGCCTCGTCCCACGCGGGCAGCGCGCCCGGGACGCCCAGGACCAGATCGAAGTGGAGATGATGATCCGGGTCGGGTCCGGTAAGCGACAACGCGTTGGCGATCATGCCACCTTCGAAGATCTCGAACTCCGGAAGCACGCCGAGTTCGCGCATACGTCGGTAGAAACGGGCGACGAGCGGCGCCGGGTTCCAGAACACGTCCGCGCCGAAGTTCACCGTCCCCGTGGTGAGGGTCGCCATCTCGGGGCGCAGTTCGAGCGGCGCGAGACGCGCGCTCTCGTCGTCACCCACCGCGCCTCCGCTCGTGAATTGCACGATCACGTCCGAGACGGCCGTTATGGCCGCGCGCGCGGCGCGGAAAGCCTCCGGGTCCATCGTCGGCCTGGCGTCACGGTCGCGGACGTGGAGGTGGTAGATCGATGCCCCGGCGGCCTCGCACGCGGCCGCGTCGGCCGCTAGCTCCTCAGGCGTGATAGGCAGTTGCGGTTGCTCTGCGCGGGTGAGCTCGGCCCCGATGGCCGCGACCGTGATGATCAGCGGCTGGTGCTGCTGGACGATCCCGGGACTCCTGTCGGGGTGAGGATACCTAGCAGAGCGACGCGACGAGAGGGTAGGGGTTGATCGCTCCGCCTCCACCGGGGTGGTACTCGAAATGCACGTGTGGAGAGCCCTCGGCGTTCCCGGTGTCTCCTACCGTGGCGATCTGCTGGCCCACCGAGACGCGCCCCCCGGTTACGAGGTTCTGCTGGTTGTGCATGTACCAGTAGGCGTGGCCGTCGTCGCCGGTGAGGAAGATCATGTTGCCGCCGCTTCCGTCCCAGGCCGCGTACGTGATGGTGCCGTTGGTGATCGCGACGACCGGGGTCCCGTAGCCCGCCATCATGTCGACGCCTTGATGCGTGTGCCCGGCGCGCGGCGCGCCCCAGCTATCGACGAACGACACCGGGCCGGCGACCGGGCAGGTCATGTTCCCCGAGACGCGCACCGGAGCGGTCAGGGCCGCAACAGCCGGCGCGCCTCCGCCTCCGGAGGGTGCGGAGGTCACGGCCGCTAACTTTCGTTGCAGCTCCTCGTACTCGCCGGACGCGGCCTCGAACCGGGCCTGCAGGCGATCGGATTCCTCATCCATCGCGCTCAGGGTTCCGGCCAGCTCCTCTTGGCGTACCGACAGCTCCTCGTCGAGAGCAGCCAGCTCCTTCTTCGCCCGGTACAGCTCGACGAACACGCTCTGGTCCTCGAGCGACACGGTCGAGAGCATCTCGGCGCGGTCGGACAGCTCTGCGAAGTTCGCGGAGTCGAACAGCATCTCGACCATCCCGACCCCCCCGGAGCGATACAGGGCGTCGGCTCGCTCGATCGCCTTGGCGCGCAGCTTGGTCGATCGCTTCGTGAGGACCTCGGTGCGCGCCTCGATCTGCTCGATGCGCTCTTCGACCTCGTGGGTGGCTCCTTCGAGCTCGGTGACCCGGGCTGTGGCCGCGTCGAGCTCGGCCTGGATGGTTGCCATCCGGGCCTTGAGGCCGCTGAGCGACTCGTCACCGGCCGCGCTGCCCGAAAGAGCGGGGATCGCGGAGAGTGCGAGAAGTGCGGCCGGCAGCCCGATCCGGGCCACCCGGGTCCTGATTGAGCGGGACACTGGGAGCGACGGTAGCACAGAGGAGCCCTTCGCCCCCGGAACACGAAAGTCCTGCTCAGCGCCCCGTAGACTGCTCTCGATGAGGGGTGTCGAGGACTACCTGGAGGAGATAAAGCGTCTGGAGGAGGACGGCGAGCGCATCACCGCGACCGTCCTCGCCGGCATCCTGGAGGTATCCCTGCCGTCCGCCTCCGAGATGCTCAAGCGCCTGGGCTCCGAGAACTACCTCATCCGGGAGAAGGGCGGGACGATCCTGCTGACCCCGGAGGGCCGGCGGCTGGCGCACACGATGCTGCGCCGGCACCGCCTGGTCGAATGTCTACTGGTGCAGAAGCTCGGGATGGCCTGGTACGAGGTCCACAGCGAGGCGCACAAACTGGAACACGCGATCTCGAGCCGGGTCGAGGAGGCCATGGCGAGAGCCCTGGACTATCCCGACTACTGCCCTCACGGGCACCCGATCTGCCCGGTCGACCTCCGGGCGCTCCGCCGCCTGAGCGAGCTCGAGGCCGGCGAGGCGGGCGTCGTGGCCCAGATCTCGGAGCTGAAGGAGAGCGTCCTCCCTTACCTCGACCAGGTCGGCATCCGTCCGGGAGCCGAGGTCCGCCTGAAAGACGTAAGCCCGCTGGAGGGCCCGGTCACGGTCGAGACCGAGCAGGGGCCGACCCCGCTGGGGCGTGAGCTGGCGGCGATAGTTCGAGTGAGCGCGGCGGACGACGTCTACCGGGGCGGGGCCGTCTAGGGCAGCCAGATCCCGTCACTCGGCTAGAGGCCGTAGGTCTTCGCGATCAGCTCGCGCATGATCTCGGACGTACCGCCCCCGATCGGGCCGAGGCGAGCGTCGCGCCAGGCCCGCTGGGCGGCGAACTCCATCATGTAGCCGTAGCCGCCATGGACCTGCATGCATTCGTCGGCCACGTGGAACGCGACCTCGCTCGTGTACAGCTTGGCCATCGCCGCTTCGCGCGCCGGATCATCGCCCCGCGCGAACAACCGCAGGGCGTGATACGCGAGGGCGCGTCCGGCCTCGATGCGGGTCGCCATGTCGGCGAACCGGTGGCGCCATACCTGGAACTTCCCGACGGGGCGGCCGAACGCATTGCGACCGAGCGCGTACGCCTTCGCAAGCTCGTAGGTTACCTGCGCACCGGCGACCTGGCCGAGGGCCATGACCATCCGCTCCCACGCGAAGTTGCGCATGATGGAGTAGAAGCCGCGCCCGGCCTCACCGAGGAGAGCGGCATCGGGCACGTGCACGTCCCGGAGCGAGAGCTCTCCCGTCTGACTCGTGCGCCACCCCAGCATCGGCATCGGGCGCACCGCGAAGCCGGGCGCGGTCGCGTCGACCACGAACAAGCTGATGCCGTCGCGCGCCGGGTCGGCGTCGGGATCGGTCCTGGCCGCGACGATCACGTGATCTGCCCACGCCCCGTTAGTGATGAACGACTTCGTCCCGGTGATGGTCCACCCGCCGTTCTCCCGGCGCGCCGAGGTCTTGATCGCGGCGACGTCCGAACCCGTGTCCGGCTCGGTCACCGCGAGCGCGCCGACGAGCTCACCTGCGGCCGACGGGATCAGCCAGCGCTCGTGCTGCGCCGGCGAGCCGTAGTTGTAGAGGTACAGCATCGCGAGGTCCTTGTGCGCGCCGAAGGACGCGGCAACGCCGCCCGATCCGCAGCGCGCCAGCTCCTCTGTGACCACCGCGTCGGCAACCAGATCGGGGCCCGAGCCGCCCAGCTCCTCGGGGAGCTTCAGCCCGAGGAAGCCGAGGTCGCCGGCGCGCCGGAAGATCTCCTTGGGGAAGGAACCCGCGGCCTCCCACTCCTCGGCGTGCGGCAGCAGCTCGCGCTCGACGAACGCGCGCACGCTCGTCCGCAGTGCGTCGTGCTCCGCGGTGAAGAGGTCCGCGCCCAGGCTCACAGGCCCTCCAGCCGGCCGATGACCTCACGCATGACCTCGTCCGTCCCGGCCCCGATGCGGATCAAGCGCGCATCCCTCCATGCGCGCTGCACCGGCAGCTCCATCGAATAGCCGTACGCACCGAAGATCTGCATCGTTCGGTCGACGACCTTCCACGAGACCTGGCCGGTCAACAGCTTGGCCATGGAGATCTCCCGCACCGGATAGTCGCCCCGCGCGACCATCACCGCCGCCTCGTACACGAGCCGGCGCGCCGCGTCGATCTCCGTCGCCAGGTCGGCAAGAGCGTGACGGATCACCTGGTGGCGCGCGATCGGCCGCCCGAAGGTCTCCCGCTGCAGAGCGTAGGCACGCGCGGCCTCGAGCGTCAGTTCCGCAGCCGCGATCGCACCGGCCGCTCCGATCAACCGCTCCCCTTGCAGCTCCCAGGAGATGTTGTAGAACCCCTTGCCCTCCTCCCCGAGCAGGGCGTCGTCGGGCAGGAACATGTCGGTGAACGTGATCTCGGCCGTGTCGGACGCGTGCATCCCAACCTTGTCGAGCGTCCGGGCGACCTCGTATCCGGGGGTGTCGGTGTCGACGACGAACAACGAGAGACCCTGATGACCTGCCTCCCGGTCGGTCTTGGCAACGAGCGTCATGCCGTGGGCGCGCCGGCCATTCGTGATGAACGTCTTGCGCCCGTTGACGACCCACCCACCCTCGATCTTGCGTGCCGAGGTCTGGATGGCTGCGACGTCGGAGCCGGCGTCGGGCTCGGAGATGCCCAGACAGAAGATCTTCTCGCCGCGGAGCGCGGGGACCAGATGGCGCTTCTTCTGCTCCTCGGTACCGAACTTCAGGATGGGGGGCACCGCCATGTCCGTCTGGACCGCCACCGCCATGGCCACCCCACCCGACCGGCAGCGCGTGAGCTCTTCCGCCAACACGATGTTGCAGAGATAGTCGCCTCCACCGCCCCCGTACTCCGCCGGATACGCGACACCGAGGAAGCCCAGCTCGCCGAGGCGCGCGAAGACGCGGTCGGGGAAGTCGTGGGCGCGCTCCCACTCCTCGGCGTGGGGGGTGAGCTCGTCCTCGACGAAGGAGCGGACCGACGCGCGCAGCTCGTCATGCTCCCGCGAGAAGGGCCAGGTCGTCATCGCGCTCGAAGCGTAGCCGCGCAACCCCGGCGCGCCCGGTAGCGTGGCGTCCGATGGACGAACCCACACTCCACCCCGCCCTCGAGCCGCTCGCGTTCCTGCTCGGCGTCTGGCGGGGGGAAGGCCGAGGGCATTACCCAACGATCGAGGACTTCGCCTACGGCGAGGAATCCCGCTTCTGGCACACGGGCCGGCCGGTCATGGCGTACGCGCAGCGCACCTGGAACCTCGCCGAGGGCACGGCCATGCACGGGGAGATGGGTTTCTGGCGGCCGCAGCCCGATGGGGTGGTCGAGGTCGTATTGACGCATACCTTCGGGATGGTCGAGATGGCCGAGGCGCGCGTCGAGGGAACCAAGATCTCTCTGCGGAGCACCAGCCTCCAGCCGACGCCCTCCGCCAAGCCCGTCGGAGCCGAGGCCCGCGTCCTGGAGGTGCAGGACGACGTGCTCACTTACATGATGCAGCTCGAGGCCGCCGGCCAGACCCTCCAGGCGCACCTCGAGGCGCGCCTCGCGCGGGTGTCGCCAACCGCCTAACGGAGGCCCGGGACCTTAACTACTACCGGGGTGATGCCGGCCGCGGCTTTGCCACCGAGGTAGGCGGACGCGCCGGCGCTCACGATCCACAAGAAGCGGCGAGACGCGGGAAGACCCGGGGCGAGCACGGCGGCGATGGCGTCGCCGGCATAGGTGACCGGGCGCGCTTCGGCCCAGCGCGCCGCGTTGCCGTCGCCGTCGAGGGCAACCAGAACACCGGCGCCGAGGGCGGCGTCGCGCACGCCGAACCCGCGCATGAGAAGGACCGCATCCGCTTCCGGTTCGAACGAGCCGAGGAACAGCTTGCACGCGGTCCGAGGGAAGAACGCGGCGAACCCTCCCAGCAAGGTGCGCGCCAACCCGATAGCCCGAGCCATCTCACGATGGTCCATCAGACCTCCCCGTCCTGGGGTCGGGGTCCGAGCGCAGCGCGGCGAGCACTAGGTCGCGGTCGTGGGGCCAGGCGAAGTCGAGCGCTTCAGCCTCGTCCGCCGTGACCCACTTGATCTCGGCGACGTCGTCGGCCGGCTCGGGGTCACCCGCGGCGGAGCGTGCGACGAACCCCAGCGCGAGGACCCAGTCGCCGTCGTCACCGTAGCGGTGAGGAACGGCCTGCACGAAGTCCCGCGCGCCGACCTCGACATCCAGTCCAAGCTCCTCCTTCACCTCTCGCTTCACCCCGCTGATCGGATCCTCGTCATGGTTCAAGAAACCTCCGGGGATGTCGCATCGTCCTTTCTCGGGGTCGCGGGCGCGCACGGTCACGAGCGCTCTCCCGTCTCGAACGATCACGCAGCCCGCCGTGGGCGCCGCGTTGTGGTACCAGATGCGCCCGCACGCGGAGCAATGGATCTTGTCGTTCTCGTCGGGCTGGGATAGCGAGCTCCCGCACTGAGGGCAGAAGCGGAACGGCCTCATCGCTCCCGTGAGGGCTCGGCGCGCCGCCCCCGTTCCGCTTCTTCGTACCGTGCGAGCGCGAAGAGCAGATCCGAGACCCGGTTGAGATAAGGCAGGACCTCGGGGTCCTCGATCAGGCCCTCGCCGTCCATCGTCACCGCCGCTCGCTCGGCGCGCCGGAGGATGGAGCGTGCCAGGTCAAGCCCGGCCGCACCCAAGGTCGCGCCGGGCAGGATGAACTCGGCGGCGAGAGGGTGCTCCTGGAGCAGGGCGTCGATGTCAGCCTCGGCACGCGCGGTCATCGACGCGGTCACTTTCGACACCCCATCCTCGAGCTTGCGCTGGTTCTCTGTCGCCGTGGCGAGCTGCGCTCCGACGACGAACATCTCGCGCTGCAGCCGCACGACGATCTCCGCGACCCGGTCGACGAGACCCGCCGCGCGGGCGATGCCGAGAGCCGACACCGTCTCGTCCAAGGTCCCGTAGACATCGGTCCGGGGATCGTCCTTGCGGACGCGCCCGCCGTAGAGGAGCCCGGTCGTCCCGTCGTCGCCCTTCTTCGTGTAGATCCTCACCGCGCTCCTTGATCTCGGAACGATGCTCGCTGAGCGCACATCCTTCCCGAACGAAGGATCGATCCGCGTGACACAGCGTCAGTGGCGATGTCCTCCGTGGGGGTGGTCCGGGGGCGGCTGCGTCAGCAGCGGCAAGGAGATGCGCTTGGTCGGCTTCGGCTTGGGCGGAAGCAGGTTGACGAGCTCCTTGGCGGCGACCTCCAATGCCTGGGCCACCTCGCTGTCGGGATACTGCAGCACGACCGGCGCGCCGACGTCAGCGAGCTCGCGCAGCTTGGGATCGAGCGGGATCTCGCCCAGTAGCGGAACCCCCAACCGGTTCGCGAGCGTCGCCCCACCACCCTCGCCGAAGATCCGGTACTGCTTGCCGTCGTCGCCCCGGAAGTAGGACATGTTCTCGACGACCCCGGCGACCTGCAGCCCGGTCTTCTCGGCCATGAACCCGGCCCGCTGAGCGACCTTCTCCGCGGCCGCCTGAGGCGTCGTGACGATGACCATCCCGGCGCCGGGGAGGAACTGGGCGATCGAGATCGCCACGTCGCCCGTCCCGGGCGGGAGGTCGACCAGGAGATAGTCGGGCTCGTCCCAGTGCACGTCCGAGAGGAACTGTTGCAGCGCCTTGTGCAGCATCGGGCCGCGCCACACGACAGGATTGTCCTCGGAGGTGAAGAGCCCGATCGACACGACCTTCACGCCGAAGACCTCCGGGGGCATGATCATGTTCTCCACGACCGTGGGCCGCTCGTGGACCCCCAGCATCCGAGGGATCGAGAAGCCCCAGACGTCGGCGTCCAACAAGCCCACGGAGTGACCCTGCTTGGCCAGGGACGCGGCGATGTTCACGGTCGTGGTCGACTTGCCGACGCCGCCCTTGCCCGAGCCGATCGCGATCACCTGGGTCGGAGAGTCGCTCCGAGCGAACGGCGCCGGCGCGTCCTTGCGGATGCCGCCGACCAGAGCCTGACGCTCCTCCTCGGTCATGGAGGTGAGCTCGACAAGCACCGTGTCGATCTCGGGGAACGTCTCTTTCAGCTTGGCGGGTATCACGGTATGGAAGTAGTCCTTGAGCGGACAACCGGGGATCGTCAGGGCGATCAGGACCGAGACGGTCGCGCCCTCGAGGCGGATGTCCCTGACCATGTTGAGCTCGTTCAGCCCGCGGTGCAGCTCGGGGTCCTGGATCTGGCCGAGGACCTCGGAGATCTGCTCGGTGGTGGGCATCGCCATGGGCTGCAGGCCTCTCTCGCGAACCGGTCGCTGCACGCAGGGTAAACGAGCGGGAACGGCGCCGGCCCCCTTCCCCGGGGGGTGGGACGTCGGTAGGCTGCGGCAGTGAACGTCCGCCCCGACCCGGAGGCGCGCGACCGCGCGGCGCGCCGCATCTCGGCCGCGCTCCTCGTCACATTCTTCGCCGTCGCCGCCGCAGGCTGGTTCCTCAACGCGCGCAACGCCGGCGCGCCGGGCGAGCAACCCCTGGCCACCCAGCACCTCCTCGAGGTCGTCCAGCAGACGATGCGGCCCGAGAAGGTGTCGTTATGGCTGCGCCCGCGGGGCGTCGCATGAGCGACGCGACCCCTCGGCCGGTCCACCGCGGCGCCTCGGGCCGGACCCGCGCCGTCCGCGAACGCACCGGGCTGCCGCGCGCGGGCGTCGCGTTCGTCTGGAGCGTCGTCCTCCTTACCGGGGCCCTGTTCGCCGGGATCTTCGTGCTCGCCGCGGCCGAGGTCGAGCCCTCGACCGAGAGCGTGTTGGAGTACCTCGTCGTCGTCCCCTACACCCTCTTCATCTGCGCGTTCGCGGCGGTGGGCGCCCTGATCACCACGCGCCACGCGCGCAACCCGATCGGGTGGATCTGCCTCGGCGCGGGGTTCGCCTACGCCCTGGCCGGCTTCGGCGACGAGTACGTCAGGTTCGCCGCCGAGAGGCCGGAGGGGCCGCTGCCCGGCGCCGGCTGGCTCCTGTGGACCCAGGCGTTGTGGCTGGGCGGCGTGGGCGCCGTGGGCTGCTTCCTGCTGCTGCTGTTCCCGACCGGGTCGGCGCTCGGCCCGCGCTGGCGCGCGGCCGTGTGGCTGGCCGGCGCCGGGGTGACCGCGGTCGCCGCCAGTGTCGTCGTCGGGCCCCCGCAGGACTACCCCGGCATCACGAACCCGCTCGAGCTCGCGCTGCCGCGTTCTCTGCTCGACGCCGTGGGAGGCATCGGGATGCTGGCGCTGGCCCTGGCCGAGGTGGCGGCCCTCGCGTCGGTGGTCGTGCGGTTCAAGAGGTCCGCCGGGCGCGAGCGCCAGCAGCTCAAGTGGCTGTTGTATGCGGCGGTCGTCGTGGTCGTCTGCATCGCGCTGAGCGTCGTGGCCGAGATAGCGGCGCGGGAGGAGCTGGCCAACATCCTGGTGAGCTCCGGGCTGATCGCGATCCCGATGGCGATCGGCGTCGCGATGCTGCGTCACCGCCTCTACGACATCGACCTCGTGATCAACCGGACGCTCGTCTATGGCTCACTCAGCGCGATCCTGGCGCTGGTCTATCTCGGCCTGGTCACGGGGGTGAGCTCGCTCGCCGGCGACTCACCGGTCACGGTCGCCGCGTCGACGCTCGCGGTCGCGGCGCTGTTCCAGCCGCTGCGCCGGCGCGTCCAGGGCTTCATCGACCGCCGCTTCTACCGCAGCAAGTACGACGCCCAGCGCACGATCGACGACTTCAGCTCGCGCCTGCGCGACGAGGTCTCGCTGGACAGCCTCACCGCGCACCTCCTCGAGGTCGTCCAGGACACGATGCAGCCGGCGCGCCTGTCGTTGTGGGTGCGGCCCCCGACCTCGCCGGCTCACCGGGCGCAGTGACCGCGACGCCACGCTTCGACGCGCGCCGGACGACGGTCGCGGCGCGCCGGGTCCTGCTCCTCGTCGGCGCGCTCGCGTTCGCGGCGTTCGTCGCCGGCTGGGCCGCGCTGGCGCTCCGCAACGACCGGCCCGACGACCCCGTCACCGGCATCGTGATGCCGTGCTGCTTCATGGGCGTCGGCTCGCTGATCGCGGCGCGCCGGCCCGAGAACAGCATGGGCTGGATCTTCATCGCGATCGCCCTCGTCTTCCCGAGCGGCGCCCTCGCGTCGGAGTACGTCGTCTACTCGGTGCGGGTCGAGCCGCTGCCGGCGGTGACGCTGGCAGCGTGGTACGGCGAGTGGTACTGGATCGTCTTCCTGTTCCTCATGCTCTCGGGAATGTTCCTGCTGTTCCCTACGGGCCGTCTGCCTGCGGGTCGATGGCGCCTGTCGGGCCGCGCTATCGCGATCGGCGCCGCGGTGCTGATCGTGCTCGCGATGCTCGACCCGGTCCTCGATGCCCCCGGAACGTCCGCGACCTTCCCCAACCCGGTCGGCATCTCCCCCCTCGGCGACCCCGAAGCGCCGCCGGCCGGTCCCTTCTTCGTGGCGTTCGCGCTGTACGCGATCGTCTCGAGCCTCCTCGCGCTGATCCTGCGCTTCCGCAGGTCGCGCGGCGACGAGCGCCAGCAGCTCAAGTGGTTCGTCTACGCCGCGACCGTCTTCGGGCTCGGCTTCATCGGGCTCGGCGTGGTCGACGCGCTCACCGGGACCCGCCCGCCCCTCGACGGCGTGATCATGTCGCTGCCCCCGATCGCCGCCGGCGTCGCGATTCTTAAGTACCGCCTCTACGACATCGACCTCCTGATCAACCGCACGCTGGTCTACGGCTCGCTGTCGGCGATCCTCGCCCTCGTCTATGTCGGGCTCGTGACCGGGATCAGCTCGCTCGCCGGGGACTCGCCGGTCACGGTCGCGGCGGCAACGCTCGCGGTCGCGGCGCTGTTCCAGCCGCTGCGGCGCGCGGTGCAAGGCTTCATCGACCGGCGCTTCTACCGCAGCAAGTACGACGCGCAGCGCACGATCGAGCGCTTCAGCGCGCGCCTGCGCGACGAGGTCTCGCTCGACTCGCTGAGCGAGCACCTGCTCGAGGTCGTCCAGGACACGATGCAGCCGGCCCGGCTCTCGCTGTGGCTGCGCCCGGCCGAGGACCGCACCGCGGCGCGGTGAGGCACGGCCTTCGTTGGTTGTTGTGCCAGCCCAGCGGGATCAAAGCACGCTCTTGACCCGTAGCGGCTAGCTTTTCTGTGCCTGAGGGCCGTACCCACGGGAACGTCCGGATCGTTGAACCAGCCCACGGGAGTCGCTAGGCTGAGGATGTGACCGCGCGGCTGGACAGAACCCTCGACCGCCTCGGGTTGCTGCACGAGCCGGTCCGCCGGCGCATCTACCTATTCGTGCGGGCGGCCGGCAGCCCCGTGAGCCGGGACGAGGTCGCCCACGATGCGGGGATCTCCCGCAAGCTCGCCGCCTTCCATCTCGAGAAGCTGCTCGACGGCGGTCTCGTGGTCGCCCGCTTCGCCCGGCGCGCCGGAGACAAGCCCGTCGGGCGCAAGCCCAAGCTGTACGAGCCGTCGCCGGCGCCGCTTCAGGTGTCGATCCCGGAGCGGCGCTACGACCTCATCGCCGCGGTGCTGGTCGACGCGGTGCGCTACCCCGGTCCCGGCGAGACGGCCGAGGACGCCGCGTACCGGCTCGCCCGGCGCCGGGGCGCCCGGCTGGGCAAGCAGATCAAGCAGCACACCGCGGCCGCTATGGGAGGGCCCGCGCTCGCCCGGGGGGCGGGGGTTCTCGAGAAGCACGGCTTCGATCCCGAGCTACGCGACGGGAAGGCCGTGCTGCGCAACTGCCCCTTCAAGGCGCTCGCGATGGAGGCGCCCGAGCTCATCTGCGGCATGAACCACGCGTTCATCGACGGCCTGATGCGGGGTCTCGGCGACGGCGAAGTGGACGTGGCGCTCGCGCCGACGCCGGGAGGATGCTGCGTGACGCTGCAGATCGAGGGGGATCGGGAGGAGACGGTAGCGGCCGGTTCGGGCGGTTAGTCCCGCTCGGACCGCGGGCAGAAAGGAGCGGTCATGGCGAGGTGGTTCTCGTGGGGTCCGGCGCTGAGCTACAAGGGACGCAAGTTCAAGGGTCTGCGTGGATGGGCAGGCAAACCGACGCACCCCCCGCTCACCGACGTACCGATCACCTGCTACATGCTTGCGATGGGATTCGACCTCATATCGTGGGCGCAAGGCGAGGGCGCCGCCGGGGAGAGCTTCTTCGACGCCGCGACGTACGTCCTCGTGCCCGGTTACGTCGTCGGTCTTCTCGCGGCATTGACCGGATTCTGGGATTGGCTGAAGTCCACGCCGAACCATTCACAGGTGTGGCGAACGGCCAACGCCCACATGGCGGTGATGGCGACCACCCAGGCGGTGGTGCTGGTCAACCTGATCGTGCGCTGGGGGGAGCCGGGTCCGACGGAAACACTGCCCTTCGTCCTGTCGTTGCTCGCCGGCGGCCTGGTCACGATCGGCTCGTTCTACGGAGGTTCGCTCGTCTACGACTACGGCTTCAACGTCGAGAACGCCACCGACCTGCCGCAATATCACCCGGACGAGCGCGACATCTACGCACGCGACAAGGCCGGAGGGTCCACCGGCTAACGCTCGGGCACGATCACGTCCAGCGCCTCGGGGACCAGGCGGAGGGGGACCTCCGTGCGCTCGCCGATGTAGTCGCCGTCAACCTCGACCGGCATGGGCTCATCGGCGGTGAAGCGCGCCTCGATCACGTCGTGGAAGTACCGGGACGTCTCCCAGCGCGGGGTCGACCGGCTCACGAACACGGCCCAGGCGAGCCGAGGGATCGTGCCGGTCGTCACCCGTGTGAGGCCGATCACGTCGAGTCCGGCGTCAAGGCGCGCCAAGGGCAGGGCGTCCACGCCCCAGCGCTTGAAGTACGTAAGGGGACGGACGTTGGCGCAGATCGCGAAGACCACCCTCTCGGAGCGCCCATCGGCAACGACGGTCATCGACGCAGAGCGCCGGCGGTAGTCGCCCCCGGTGCGCAGGGCCTTGGAGAGGAACGACCACTCCCCCCATCGACGCTTCCCTTCGGGATCGGCCTCCGCGCGCTTGATGACCTCGGCATCGAGCCCCATCCCGGCGGCGACGAGGAAGTAGCGGGCGCCGGCTTGCCCGACGTTGAGCCTGCGAGTGGTGCGGGTGCGGAGGCTCGCGGCCACGAGCGCGGCAGCCTTGGAGAGGTCGGTCGGGATCCCCAGCGAGCGGGCCATGACGTTCGTCTGGCCCCCGGGCAGAACCCCGAGGGCCACGCCCGTCCCGACGAGCGGCTGGGCGACCTCGTTGAGCGTGCCGTCCCCTCCGAGCGAGACGACCGCGTCGAACCCAGACTCGACCGCCGCGCGCGCCAGCTCGGTGGCGTGATCACGCCCGGTGGTGATCCCGACCTGCAGCTCTACCTCCGCCGACAATGCGCCTGCCGCGAGGTCGAGGTTCCGCGGCGAGTACGAACCGGCCTTCGTGTTCACCACCAACAGAGCCCTCTGCACCGCTGGATGCTACCGACCGGGAACGGAGCGCCTTATCCTGCCCCGCCATGGACTTCGAGGTCGTGCACACCTTCGACGCCTCGCGGGCAGACGTGGTCGAGGCCGACCTCGCGGCGGAGTTCCAGGGCTCGCTCCGCGACCTCGGTCCCCTGGCCGAGCGGGCCGTGCTGTCGCAGGAGAGGGATGCGGACGGGACGGTCGTGCGCCGCACCCGGTGCGTGCTCGACGTCGAGCTGAGCGGGATGGCACGCAGCATCCTGGGGGATGCCAAGCCGGCGTGGATCGAAGAGGCGACCTGGGACCCCGACGAGTGGACCTGGCGATGGGTGATCCAACCGGAGGTCGCGGCGGAACTGCTCAGCGCGCACGGGACCACCTCGTTCTCGGAGACCGACGGAGTCACGGCGCGCCGGGTGAGCGGCACGGTGAAGGTGAACGTCCCTCTCTACGGCGGCAAGGTCGAGCGGTGGATCGTGACCGGCATCGAGCGGACCTACCAAGAGGAAGCCGCGCGCCTGCAGGAGTGGCTCCGCGGCGCGCGCTGAGCGGGGTTCCCTGTCCACACGATGCTCGCTGGGCAGGCGCTTTAACCGGGCCGTAACATCGGCGAAACCCTCGGGAAATGGCGCGGCACTATCGTGCCGCGGTTGGCTCCGTCCCCGGCGTTCGACCCCTGAGGAGGGTGCATGGCAGCTAGTCCGTCCGACGTCCTGAAGCTCGGGCAGCAGAATGGCGCTCAGTTCGTCGACATCCGTTTCTCCGACCTGCCCGGGCTGATGCAGCACTTCTCGATGCCCTTCGACGAGATGTCCGAGGAGTCGTTCGAGGAAGGGTTCGGCTTCGACGGCTCGTCTATCCGCGGCTTCCAAGAGATCCAGGAATCCGACATGATCCTCGTCCCGGATCCGGAGACCGCGGTCATGGACCCGTTCAGACAGCATCCAACGTTGATCATCCACGCGTACGTCAAAGACCCGGTCACGGGTGAGTTCTACTCGCGCGACCCGCGCTACATCGCACGCAAGGCGCAGGACTACCTCACCGGTACCGGCATCGCCGACACCGCCTACTTCGGGCCTGAAGCCGAGTTCTACATCTTCGACTCGATCCGGTTCGATCAGAACCAGCACTCGTCGTACCACTACATCGGTGCGGTCGAGGGCGCGTGGAACTCCGGCGCGGAGGAGGGCGGGCACAACCTCGGCTACAAGCCCCGCTACAAGGAGGGTTACTTCCCGGTCCCGCCGATGGACCACTACCAGGATCTGCGCTCGGAGATGGTCCTGGTGCTGCGCGAGCTGGGCATCCCGGTAGAGGTGCATCACCACGAGGTCGGCACCGCGGGCCAGGCCGAGATCGACATGGGCTTCGGCGGGCTCCTCGAGATGGCCGACCGTCTGATGCTCTACAAGTACGTCGTCAAGAACGTCGGCCTGAGGCACGGCAAGACGATCACCTTCATGCCCAAGCCGATCTTCCAGGACAACGGTTCGGGCATGCACGTCCACCAGTCGATCTGGAAGGACGGCGAATCGTTGATGTGGGACGAGCTCGGCTACGCCCAGCTCTCCGACACCGCGCGCTGGTACATCGGCGGCCTGCTGGAGCACGCCGGGTCCCTGCTCGCACTGTGCGCGCCGACCACGAACTCGTACAAGCGGCTGGTGCCCGGCTACGAGGCGCCGGTGAACCTCGTCTACTCGCAGCGCAACCGCTCGGCCGCCGTGAGGATCCCGCTGTACTCGAAGACGCCCAAGTCCAAGCGCATCGAGTTCCGCTGCCCCGATCCGTCGTGCAACCCTTACCTGGCGTTCGCCGGACTGCTCATGGCCGGCCTCGACGGCATCCGCAACAAGATCGAGCCCCCCGACCCCGTCGACAAGGACCTCTACGACCTCCCGCCGGAAGAGCTCGCCGAGGTGCCCCAGGTCCCGGGCTCGCTGGACGCCGCTCTAGATGCGCTCGAAGCCGACCACGACTACCTCCTCGAAGGGGGCGTGTTCACCCAGGACGTGATCGATCACTGGATCGACTACAAGCGGGTGCACGAGGTCGACGAGATAAGGCTCCGCCCGCACCCCTACGAGTTCGCCCTGTACTACGACATCTGAGCCGCCGCGGACCGGTTCCCATCGGGGCGCCCGTGTAGCCGAGCTGCCCTCGGGAGGCAGCAGAGGCCTGAGGTCGCTCCGCGGCCGCGCTTGAGCGAGCCGGACGCGTCACGCAGTATCTGGAGGCGTGGACGAGCACACCTCCAAGAGCGCATTCCGGTCGGCCCTGGCCCATCGGGACTTCCGCTACCTGCTGAGCGGGTTCGCCGTCTCGTCGGTGGGCGATTGGCTCTACGGCATCGCGCTGGTCGTGTTCGTGTACGACCGCACCGGGTCCGTGGCCTGGGTATCGGCGGCAAGCATCCTGCGGCTGCTTCCGTACGTCTTGCTCGGTCCGATTGCGGGGTTGGTAGCCGACCGGTTCAACCGGCGCACGATCATGATCCTGTCCGACATCGCTCGAGCCGCGTTGATGCTCGCTCTCGCGCTCGTGGCCCTGACTCAAGGCCCGGTCGCGCTGGCCGTCGCGATCGTGTTCATATCGACCGCCGCCGGGACCCCGTATGGGCCGGCGGTCCAGACAACGCTCCCGTCCGTGCTGGGAGAGGAAGACCTCGCGGCCGGCAACGCCGCGGTGAGCACAATCGAGGAGGTCGCACTGGTCGTGGGGCCGCTGATCGGTGGGCTGCTCCTGGTGGTCGGGTCCGATCCTGCGCTCGCGTTCGCCATCAACGGCGCAACGTTCATCCTCTCGGCGGGCCTGGTCGCAGCCATGGGTCGTCAGGAGGCGCGACCGGCGGCTCGCGAAGACGCCCGCGATCCGCTGCTGGCCAGGCTGGCCGAGGGCGCGCGTGCGATCACGGGATCGGCCGACGTGAGAACGCTGGTGTCGCTGGTGGTCGGGGCGACCTTCGTTTACGGGCTCGAGCTGGTGCTACTCGTGCTCGTCGCGGAGCAATTGCTCGAGACCGGGTCGGAAGGCCTCGCGTTCCTCAACGCGGCCGTCGGCCTGGGGGGGATCGGTGCGGCTGCGGCGATCGGTCGGATCTCGAAGGATCCCCGCCAGGGCCGCGTGCTCGCCGTCGCGATCGTGGCCCTGGGCATCCCGCTGACCCTGCTCAGCATCGTGCGGTCGCCGGCGGTGGCCTACGTGCTGATGACGATCGAGGGGGCGGGCAGCATCGTGCTCGAGGTCGTTGCGATCACGATGCTGCAACGGGCGGTAGCCCAGGAAGTCACGGGCCGGGTGTTCGGCGTCCTCGACTCGATCCTGGTCGCGACGATGCTCGTCGGATCGCTCATCGCGCCGGTGATGGTGAACCTCGTTGGACTGCGCGCCACTCTGGTACTGGCCGGAGGGCTGCTACCGGTCTCCGCGCTCCTCATGGCGCCGAAGCTGCGTCGCCTCGATGCCCGTGCCCGCGAACGGCGCGACGAACTCGCGCCGATCGTCGAGCTCCTCGACAGACTCGGTGTTTTCGACGGGGCGCCGCGCCAGTCGCTCGAGATGATCGCCCGTGCGCTCACCGAGACGGTCGCCCCTGCAGGCACCGAGGTGGTCCGTGAAGGCGACACCCCGGACGACTTCTACGTGGTGCGATCGGGAACGCTCGACGTGACGGCGGCGGGAGAGACCCATGCCCGGCCGGTGACGGTCAATACCCTCCGACCAGGCGACTACTTCGGAGAGATCGGGCTACTCGAAGGGGTGCCCCGGACCGCGACGGTGGTCGCGTCGACCGACTGCGTCCTCTATCGGATCGACGGACGCAGCTTCCTCGAGGCCATCAATCAGTCGCCCTCGGTGTCGGCAACCTTGTTGGATGGGATCGTTGGACGGCTGGCGCGCACCCATCCAACGCGGGAATCGATCGTTCCCCTCACCTCGGAGGCCACCACGTGACGAACGACGACCGGAGCGTGCTCGAGGAGCTGGCGCAACTAGCGGCCGATCTCGGTCCGGCCCTGACGCCTGCCGGACATGAGGAGCTCCTGCGTTCGATCACGGACGCTGCTAAGGACCTGTTCGAAGCCGCCGCGTGCTCGCTCGCGCTCTTGACCGAGACCGAGGAGGAGCTGGTGTTCTGGGTCGCCTCGGGGACGGGAGCCGAGGACGTGGTGGGCATGCGGATCCCGTCGAGTCAAGGGATCGCGGGATGGGTAGTCACCTCGGGGCAGGCGATAGCGATCGAGGACGTGCGGCGCGACCCGCGCTTCGCTTCGGACTTCGCCGAGAGCACCGGATACGTGCCCCAATCGATCCTCGCGATGCCGCTCGAGACCGAACGACAGATGCTCGGGGTCATCTCGGTCCTCGATCGGCGGAGCTCCGGCGGCGAGGGAGCGCAGGACATGCAGACGCTCGCGCTCTTCGCGCGCCAGGCCGCTTTGGCCATCGAGAACTCGCGCGTCTTTACCGATCTCGGGCGAGCGCTGTTCGCCGCGGCGTCCGAAGCCGCTACGGGCGACCTCGCGGCCGCGCTTACCGAGCAAGCGATCCTGGCGCCTGCGCCACGTTCGGACTACGCGGAGCTTGCAGCCCATCTCAGCGAGCTCGGTCGAATGGGCCCCGAGGAGCGACGAGCGGCCACCCAGCTCGTCGGACACTTCCTCGCCTATCTGCGCGCGCGCAAACGTCGCCGATGAGGCCGGCATGGTCCGAGCAGTTCGAGCGCGACCGCCTGCAACAGATCGCCCCGCTGGCGCCCCCGGGGGGGATCACGAAGGAATGGGCGTGGGGCGGCGCGACGGGCGCAGGCGTCAAGGTGGCGATCATCGACAGCGGGATCGACGCGGGACATCCACTGGTCGGCGGGTCCGTCCATGGGGTCGCGCTCGAGTACAACCTCGGATGGGAGTCGGACGCAGACCCGGATGTGCTCTTCCACGAAGGTCCTCACGAGGATCTCTTCGGACACGGGACCGCATGCGCGGCGATCGTGCGAAGGGCCGCTCCTGAGGCCGAGCTCTACAGCGTCCGGGTGCTCGGCGAACGCCTTACGGGGAAAGGGATCGTCTTCGCCGCCGGCTTGAGATGGGCGATCGACAACGGCATGGACGTCGTCAACCTCAGCCTCAGCACGGGGAAGCGGGACTTCTTCGAGGTCTTCCACGAGCTCGCCGACGACGCGTACTTCAAGAACGTGATGCTCGTCTCGGCCGTCAACAACGTGCCGGCCCCGAGCTTCCCGTCGCAATACTCATCGGTCTTCTCGGTCGCCGCGCACGAGGGCAACGATCCATTCCGCCTCGACTACAACCCGACCCCGCCGGTGGAGTTCGGCGCGCCCGGCATCGACGTCGAGGTCGCCTGGCTGAACAAGAGCACCATCACCGCCACCGGCAACAGCTTCGCGGCCCCTCACATAGCCGGGCTGGTCGCCCGGATATCGAGCAAGCATCCGGGCCTCACGCCGTTCCAGGTCAAGACGATCCTGCACTCGGTGGCCGACAACGCGGTTGTGGATCGGTAGCACAGAAACCAAGAAGGCCGGGCGGGGGAGCCCGACCTTCTCAGGGTTGCGCGGGAGATCTACTTGCGGCCCATCTTGTGACCCTCGACGTCGTCCTCGACCTTGCGGCCCATCTTGTGACCCTCGACGTCCTGCGCCAGATCCTTCTCGCTCTCCGACATGTGCACCCCCTTTCCCGTGACGGCTCCAGGAGCCATGACCATGATCCTCGCGCACCCCCCATCGTCGTCGCTGCCGGGACGCCGAGGTGTCGGGAAGGCGACACTTTCCCTGTCCGCCGGCCGACACCCCTTCCCGGCCGCTCGGCGCCACCCTCGGTATCATTCGGGTCCGCCCAGGCCGACAGGGAGCGTGCATGGCCGAGAACCGAACCACGCTACAGATGCTTGGCTCCGTCGAGCTCTTCAAGGACCTCTCCGACAAGGAGCTGGAGCAGATCGTGGCGGAGGCCAAGGAGGTCGACTTCCAGCCCGGTCACAGCATCGTGACCGAGGGCCAATCGGGGATCGGTTTCCACCTGATCCTCGACGGCGAAGCCCGGGTGACCCAGGGAGGAAGAGAGCTATCCCGGCTGCGACCGGGTGACTACTTCGGTGAGATCTCCCTGATCGATGGGGGTCCTCGCTCGGCGACGGTGAGCGCAGACTCGGCGGTCCGGGCGCTGTCGCTCGTCTCGTGGAACTTCCTGCCCCTGGTCGAGCGAACCCCTTCGATCGCCTCGAAACTGCTCATCCGCATGTGCAAACGGCTCCGAGACGCCGAGGAGTCCTTGACCCACTAGGCCCCGGCATCACGCCCGTTGCCCTCAGCGCAGGCCGGCGCGCCGGCGCAGGAGCGGGAGGTCCTTGAGGACGACCTGCTTGCCCTGAAGCGAGAGGTAGCCGCGGCCCTCGAACGCTCGCAGGATCTGGTTGACGCTCTGGCGTGACCCACCGACGAGGTTTGCGAGGTCCGTCTGGGTCATGTGGAGGTCGAGGACGGTCGCCGGGTCACCGGCACGCCCTTGCTCGGTGGCCATCGCCAAGAGCAGCTTGGCGACCCGGCCGGGGAGGTCCAGGAACACGAGGTCCGACGCGTACTCCGTCAGACGACGGACAAGGGTTCCGAGCGACCTCAGCAGGGCGTCGGTCAGGGCCGGGTGCTCGCGCACAACGTCCAGCAGCGTTGCGCGGGCGAGGACGAGCGCGGTCGTGGGGGCCAGGGTCTCCGCCGAGGCCGAGCGTTCCCCTCCGTCGATCAGCGCGAGCTCGCCGAAGGTCTCGGTCGGCCCCAAGGTCGCCAGAACCATCTCGACGCCGGCCTCGGAGGTGACGACCACCTTGATGAGGCCTCGACCACCACGAAGAGCGAATCGCCGAGGTCGCCCTGGTGGAAGACGATCTGGCCCTTCTTGTAGGAGCGCTCGATCGCTCGTTCCGCCAGCCGGGCAAGATCCTCTCCGGACAGATCCCGGAAGATCTCGGTCCGCCCCAGGAGCGCCGCGGTCTGCTCGACCCTCATCCTTTTCGTCCGGCCATAGCACGCAGCCTAGAGCGGGAGGGCCGCGCGCAGGGGGACCTTCGAGAGCCGCCCGGCTCGGTGCGGCCCTGCCTAGGTGAGCTAGAGGCTCGCCGCCCGGTTCCTCCTCCTACGGGCGTCGATGACGTTCACTGCGATGGCCGCCAGAACGAGCACGATCAGCACCGCGGATCCCGAGCCCAACCCCGCATCGGGGGCCGGCGCCGATGACGCGGCGCCTGCCGGCGAGGTCGCGCTGCCGTCGGTGCCCACACCCGCCGGGACCGCCAGAGCGGCGCCGGCTCCCGCCACGAGGAGTGCGAGGGCCAACAGCAGCGCCTGGAAGACTGTGGCCACAGCCGACCGTCGGCGCACGACGACCGGCTCACCCGTGTCGTGCTCGGGGCGATGCCGCTGTGCGAGGCGGTAACGGTGCGCCCGGGAGACCATCTCTTCGGTCCTCATCCGGCCGATCTCAGTGGTGAAGTGGTAGCTCATCTCGGTCCCTCCGTCCCGTGCCGCGTCCTTCGCGGCCCGATCCATCGTCGCTGCCGAAGGGTGTTTGGGTCTGTCGGCGTCGAGACAGATCAGGTGTCGGGCAGCAGACTGGTGGACCTAGGATGGATGCGGTGGACGAGATCGGGCCGGTCGCAGCGGTGCGCCTAGTCGACACCGAGGGCCGCGAGGTGGTCCTCGGTGATCTGTGGAAGGACCGCCCCGTCGTCCTGGTCTGGCTGCGGCACTACGGTTGAACGTTCTGCCGCAGCTACGTCACGCAGTTGCGTGACCGGTACGCCGACATCGAGAGGGCGGGCGCCGAGGTCGTAGCCATCGGGATGGGGTGGCCGGAGGCAGCGGCTCACTTCAAGAGCGAGCGTGGCATCCCGTTCCCCATGCTGGTCGACCACACTAAAGAGAGCTACCGTGCGATAGACCTCAAGCGGGGCAGCAAGATGGACATCATGGGCCCCAAGGTGTGGGCGCGCGGGTTGAAGAGCCTGCTGGGGGGCCACATGAACGCCGTGCCCAAGCAGGACCCGCTCCAGCTCGGCGGCCTCGTCGTTATCGGACCCCGCGGCGAGGTCAGGCTCGTTCACCGGGCGGAGCGCTCGGACGACAACGCACCCGTGGAGGCGATCCTCGAGGCCCTGGCGTGAGATACCTCCCGGTGCTGGTCATCCTGTTGCTCCTGGTGCCGGTGATGGGTTCGATGGGACCGGATGGCTCGCGGCGCGCCGGGATGAGCCAGCTGCGCTGGATCCTGGTGGCGATCGGGATCGTGGTGGCGATGGCGGCGTTCTTCGCTCTGATCGCGAGACGGCTCGTCTAACCGTAGATCAGGGGCTCGGCGATCTTGCGGATCCTGCGGGTGATGCCCAGGAAACGCTCCTCCACCTCCTGGCGCGGCTGATCCCGGTAGCCCATCGCCACCCCTAGCGCTTCGAGCTCCTCGGGCTTGACCGGCAACACATCCTGCGGCCGGCCGAGCATGAAGAACAGGCGGTCGCGCATGCGGGCGAGGAACAGGTAACCCTCCAGCAGGCGTCGACCGTCCGGTTCCCCTATGACGCCCGCGTCGATCGCGCCCTGCAACGCCTCGACCGTGTGGGTCGTGCGCAGCTCGGGATGTCCCGCGCCTCGGGCGGCGCGCGTGAACTGGGCGAGCTGCAGCGCGAACTCGACGTCCGACAACCCTCCGGGGCCGAGCTTCAGGTGACGACGAGGGTCGACGCCGCGCGGGATGCGCTCCTTCTCCATACGCGCCTTCAGATGGCGGATCTCGGCCAGGGCATCCGGACTCGGACGCGATGGATATGCATACGCGCGCGTCATGGTCACGAAGCGCTCGCCTAGCTCTGGGTCGCCCGCTGCGGCACGCGCCTTGATCAGAGCGAGGTGCTCCCAGGGCTGCGACCAGCGTTCGTAGTACTCCGAGAAGGACGCGATCGAACGCGCCAGGGAGCCCGCCTTGCCCTCCGGACGAAGGTCGGCGTCGATCCGGAACGCCTGGCCCTCGGGGGTGACCTCTCCGATCGCCGCGAGTAGTCGCTCGGCCGTGGCTTCAGCTCGTTCGTGGTCGCCGTCGTGGACGAACATAACGTCGAGATCGGACCCATAGCCGAGCTCGCGGCCGCCGAGCTTGCCCATCCCGATCACCGCGAAGCCCGAGACATCACCCAGCGCCCCCTCGAGACAGGCGTCGGCGAGGTCCGCCAGCGCGCGACCGACCCCCACCGCGTCGGTACCGCCCGCGAGGTCGGAGAGAGCCACGTTCAGCATCTCTCGACGTTTGAAACGGCGCAGCCCGTCGAGGTGAGCCTCGGGCCCCCGCCACCCCAACGACGCCCGCGCTTCGCGCACCAGCGCCTCGCGGGGCTTCACCGCGGCGGGGCCACGAGGGTCGGCGATCGACGCGATCACCTCCGGTACCTGGGCGAGCACCTCGCCGAGCAGACGGCCACTGCCCAGCACCTGCGCGAGGAACGAGATGCCCGGTGGGTTGTCGCGCAGCGCGCCGAGGGCGTCGATGCGTCCATGCAGCGCCTCGCCCAGATGGAGGAATCCCAACAGCCCTTGGTCGGGAAGCGGTGTGGCCGCGAGGAACCTCAGGAGCGGTGCGGTCAACAGGCGCAGCAGCTTGGCTCGCCTCGAGGTGCCCGACACGAGCCCATCGAGGATGCGCGCCGAGCTATCGACGTCGCGGAAGCCGAGCACGCGCAGCCGCTCCTTGAGCGCTTCGGGAGAGAGCCTCCCTCCGCCCGGGTCGGCCAATGCCTCGATCATCGGCCGGTAGAAGAGCTTGTCGAAGCGAGCGCGCACGTCTGCCAGGACCGCCTTGTGGGCGTCGTCGAAGCGTTGGGCTGCGCTCGCGGACGGCGTGTCGCGATAGCCGAGGACGCGCGCCACCCGCGTCCGCCCGGCGGTGTCGCCGGGGAGGCGGTGGACTTGACGCTCCTGCCACAGCTGCAGCCGGTGTTCGACCGTCCGTAGCCAGCGGTAGGCCACCGACAGACCCGCCCCGTCGTCCTCGGCGATATAGCCGCCCTCCACCAGAGCCGAAAGCGCATCGAGCGTGGCGGCAGGACGGACCGACGGGTCGGTGCCTCCGTGCACGAGCTGCAGCAGCTGCACCGAGAACTCGATGTCGCGGATCCCTCCGGGACCCAGCTTGACGTCGTCCACCTCGGACGCCTTGGTACGTCGAGCGGAGCGTGCGCTCTGCTGCTCGACCCGCTCCTTGATCTTGCGGATGGCGGCGATGCGCTCCGGGGACACCTCCGAGGGGAACACGAGCTCGTGGACCTGGCCGATCAGGCTGCGTCCGATGCGTTCGCTGCCTGCTGCAGCCCGCGCTTTGATGAATGCTTGGTGCTCCCACGGCTCGGCCCACCGGCGGTAGTACTCCGCCGTGGCCTCGAGGGACCGCACGAGGGGCCCGTTGCGACCTTCGGGCCGGAGGTCCAGGTCGATGCGGAATGCCTGACCCTCGGGGGAGACGCCGCCCAGCTCCGCCAAGAGCGACGCGGCCGCTTTGGTCGCGCGCTCGACCTGATCGTCCGCTACGAAGATCACGTCGATATCGGACGAGTAGTTCAGCTCGCGGCCTCCGAGCTTGCCCATCCCCACGATCGCGAGCTCGGCCGTCGCGGCGATCGAGGCCAGCGCCACTTCGAGACATCCATCGGCGAGGTCGGCGAGCGCGCGCCCGACCTGCTCGAGGGAAACCTCTCCGGCGAGGTCGCGCGCTGCTATCTCGAGCAAGCGGCGGTGCTTCTCGCGGCGCAGCTCCGCCATCCCACCGCGGCCGAACGCGCCGGCGGCGATGGAGCGATAGGAAGCGCGATCCGGCAACGCGTCGGGTCCGGCAAGGAGCTCGACCGCAAGAGGATCGCGGTCGAGTAGCTCGCCGAGGCTCTTACTCGCGCGCCGGAGGGCCGCCTCACGATCGGTCGCCAGCTGGGCGGCCGCCGCTCCGGTCCGATCGTCGAGCCCCGTCACGCGTTCTCCCGGCTGGGTTGATGTGTCTGTCGCGAGCACACGATGCCTTAGCTTGAAGGGATGGACAACCGACGCCGCCTCATCGCCCTGGTCGGAGTGGCGATCGTTGCAACGGCGTGCTCGTCGGATGCACCGGGCGATGGGCGAGGGCTGGCTGCTGGTGGGGACCCGGCGCGGCCCAACGTGCTCGTCATCGTCACGGACGACCAGCGCGTCGGAACCTTCCAGACCATGCCCCGGACGCGCCGCTGGTTCCGGCGCGGAGGCACCACCTACGACAACGCCTATGCGACGACACCTTTGTGCTGTCCGTCGCGGGCGTCGATCTTCACCGGTCTCTACGCGCACAACCATGGGGTGGAGCAGAACGACGACGCCCAGAACATCCCGGCTAAGGACACGATGCAGCATCACCTGCAGGACGCCGGATACCAGACCGGCATCGTCGGCAAGTACCTGGGCTGGGGCCTCAAGGACCCGCCTTACTTCGACAGGTGGGCGATCATGAAGCCCGAGTACTACAACGCCCGGTTCAACGTCGACGGCGAGATCGTGACCGTCACGGAGTATTCGACCGGGTTCATCGCCGACAAGGCGGTCGAGTACCTACGCTCGTTCGAAGAGGCCGACGAGCCCTGGTTCCTCTACGTCGCTCCCTACCCACCCCACACACCGGCACCGCCGGACGCCGAGGACCGAGGAGCCCCGGTGCCACCGCTGCAGATCAACCCCGCGCTCATCGAGACCGACCGAAGCGACAAGCCCGACTTCGTCCAGGACCGAGATCACGGCCCCTCCACGGTGGCCGACTTCCGCGCCCGTCAGCTCCGGTCCCTGATGTCGGTCGACGACCTCGTCGACGACCTCTTCACGGAGCTCCGGCGCGCCGGCGAGCTCGATGACACGCTCGCGATCTACCTCTCGGACAACGGCTACCTGCACGGGGAGCACGGGATCATGGACAAGCGCTATCCGTACACGAGATCGATCAAGATCCCCTTGATGGTGCGATGGCCCGGCCACGTCGAAGCCGGCAGCACCTTGCACGACTATGTCGCGAACATCGACGTCGCTCCCACCGTCCTCGATGCCGCCGGCATCGGACCCCGCGAGATGGACGGCCGCTCCTTGTTCGGCGGTCGTGTCCGGGACCGCATGCTGACCGAATACTTCAGGGACGTCGACTCGACCTTCGTGCCTTCGTGGGCCTCCACACGGACCGATGACTACCAGTACACCGAGTACTACGGCGGCGGCGGTGCCATCGTGTTCCGCGAGTACTACGACCTCGAGCGCGACCCGTGGCAGCTCGAGAACCTGTGGGCGACCACGGGGCTGGCCGGTCTGCACCCTCGGAAGCTGCACGACGATCTCGCGACCGATCGAGCGTGCGCCTCGACTTCGTGCCCCTGAGGCACGCCACGCGTTCGCGCCTGCGCCACGCCCCCTAGCGTCACGCCTGAGTTCGGCCCCGGCCACAGGGTTTCTACCGATCCGTTCTGCGCGAGACACGGAGGCCATAGAGGGCCGACCGCCTAAGTCATCCCGTACAAGGCCGTCATACGAGAGGCCTCGCACCCGCGACGTGAGATACGCGTCGCTCCAGGAGGTGGAGATGACAAGCATGCGCCGCCGCGCGCTTGGGCTCACGATCCTCGTAACAAGTTCCCTTCTTCTGTCGCTCCCGGCCCACGCACATGAACCGAGCGACGCCGAGCGGCACCGCGCCCATATCGCCGAGCGGGCACGAACTCAGATCGGGGCGTCGTACTCGTACGGTGGCGTCTCCCCGCGCGCGTTCGATTGCTCCGGGCTCACCCGCTGGGTCTACTCCGGCCACGGAGCCGATCTGCCGCACTCGTCGCAGGAGCAGTTCGAGCTTGGGGCGCGCGATCGCTACAAGAGGATCTGGAAGCGCTCGGAGCTCAAGGTCGGCGACCTCGTGTTCCACAAGACGACCGGCGCGCGCGTCGGTCATGTGGGCATCTATCTCGGGAAGGGCCGCTTCATCTCGACCACGTCCTCGAGCGGCGTAGCCGTACGTTCGCTCTACGACCCCTACTACTGGGGCTCCCGCTGGGTAGGAGCGACCCGGTTGCCCGCGATGATCACGTCCCGAGACGACGCTTCCGATGGACGCGCCTCCATCCGGCCTGGCCTGCCCTCGAGCATCCTGTCCTGAGCCGGTTTGCCCGGCGAGCTGCCTTCCCGCCGCGGCTAGAGGACCGGAAGGTAGCGGGACAACTCATACGGGCTGACGTAGCTCTTGTAGTCGTTCCACTCCGCGTACTTGTTCCGTAGCAGGTACTCGAAGACCTGCTCGCCGAGCGCGTCGGCGACGAGGTCGGACGACTCCATCTCCTTCAACGCCTCGTGGAGGTCGTCCGGGAGCCGCGCGATGCCGCGGGCCTTGCGTTCGACGTCGGTCATCTCGTAGATGTTGTCGGTCGCTTCGGCAGGAAGGTCGTAGCTCTCGTCGATCCCCTTCAAGCCGGCGGCGAGCATCACCGAGAACGCTAGGTACGGGTTGCAGGCCGGATCCGGCGAGCGCATCTCGATGCGGGTCGACTGGTCCTTGCGTGGTTTGTACATCGGCACGCGGATCAGCGCGCTCCGGTTGTGACGCCCCCAGCAGACGTAGACCGGTGCCTCGGTGACCGGATACCCCTGTCCGGTGACCAGGCGCTTGTAGGAGTTGACCCATTGGTTGGTCACCGCCGTGATCTCCCGCGCGTGCACGAGCAGACCGGCTGTGAACGCCTTGGCGACCTTCGAGAGGTGGTACTCGTCCGACGGATCGTGGAACGCGTTCTGGTCGCCTTCGAACACCGAGAGGTGGACGTGCATCCCGGATCCCGGAAGATCGGTCCTTGGCTTGGGCATGAACGTCGCGTACATGCCTCTCTGCGCGGCCATGTCCTTGACTACCAGCCGATAGGTCATCACCGAATCGGCCATCGTGAGCGCGTCGGCATGGCGGAGGTCGATCTCGTGCTGCGACGGAGCAACCTCGTGATGCGAGAATTCCACCGGGATCCCAAGCCGTTCGAGCACGCTGATCGTGTCCCGTCGCAGCTCCTGGGTCTCGTCCGCAGAGGTGAAGTCGAAATAGCCGCCGTGGTCGATCGGGGCAGGGTCATCGGGGCTCTTGAAGAGGAAGAACTCCATCTCCGGATGCACGTAGAACGAGAACCCCCGTTCCGACGCGCGCTCGAGGTTGCGCCGGAGGACGAAGCGAGGGTCTCCCCAGAAGGGCCGCCCGTCCGGTGTGTGGATGTCGCAGAACATGCGCGCGACGCCCCCCTCCCGCTGGTCGTTCTGCGCGGGCATTATCTGGAACGTGCCGGCGTCGGGGCGGGCGAGCATGTCGGATTCCTGCACGCGCGCGAACCCCTGGATGGCCGATCCGTCGAAGCCGATCCCCTCGGCGAACGCCTGCTCGAGCTCTTCGGAGGTGACCGCGAACGATTTCAAGAACCCGAGGACGTCGGTGAACCAGAGCCACACCAGCCGGATGCCGCGCTCTTCGACGGTGCGAAGCACGTAGTCCTCTTGCCTCTCCATCGCGCGGAGCCTACGCCCGGCGTATTACATCGGCGTTACATCCCGGACACGCGCCCACTACGCTGTGATCATGCTGCGGGTTGCGCTCGCCCAGATCGATCAGACGGTCGGCGATGTCGCCGGCAATGTCGCACGACTGCGCTCGGCCATAACCAGGGCCGCCGAGGCGGGCGCTCAGCTCGTCGCCACGCCCGAGCTCGCGGTCACCGGCTACCCACCCGAGGATCTCCTCCTCAAGAAGGCCTTCCTCGAGGCCAACCGGCGCGCCGTGGAGGACGTCGCCGCGTCGACCGGCGACATCGTCGCGGTGGTGGGGTTCGTCGATGTCGATGGCTCTCACCTCTACAACGCAGCGGCCGTATGCACCCGAGGCGCAGTCGCCGCGGTCTACCGGAAGCACCTGTTGCCGAACTATGGGGTCTTCGACGAACACCGCTACTTCGAGCCGGGCACCGATCACCTCTTGCTGCAAACCGACGCCGGCGTCATCGGCGTGTGCGTCTGCGAGGACGCGTGGAGCGAGCGAGGCCCGCTGGTGACCCAGGGAGACGCCGGCGCGCAGGTGGTCGTGAACATCAACGCGTCCCCGTTCCACAAGGGCAAGCTGGCCGAACGCGCCGTCATGCTCGGCGACCGTGCCCGGCGCGCCGGGACCTCGATCGTCTACGTCAACATGGTCGGTGGGCAGGACGAGCTCGTCTTCGACGGAGGCTCACTCGTGGTCGATCCCGACGGAGCGGTCGTCGCCCGTCTGCCCCAATTCCGCGAGGAGCTCGCGCTCGTCGATGTGCCCCTCGGCGCCGCTCGCACGGTCGCGTCCGATGACGTGCGGCGCGTCGACGTGGCCCTCCCTCCCGCCTCGCTCGGTCCCTCCGGCGCGCGCCTCGCGCCGTTGCCGGGAACCGACGAAGAGATCTACGCGGCGCTGCGGCTCGCGTTGTACGACTACGTGATCAAGAACGGCTTCGAGAGAGTCGTCATCGCGTTGTCGGGTGGCATCGACTCCGCGCTCACCGCGGCGATCGCCGCCGATGCCGTCGGGCCCGACAACGTCCTCGGGATCGCCATGCCGTCCGAGGTTTCGTCCGCACACTCGGTCGAGGACGCCAAGCACCTTGCCGCGAACCTCGGTATCGAGCTCCTCGAGATCCCTATCGCATCCGTCTACCGGGCATACGTCGATGCGCTTCAGGGAGCGTTCGGGCGCGCCGAGACCGGGATCACGGAAGAGAACCTACAGGCGCGGGTCCGGGGCAACCTGTTGATGGCGACGTCGAACCGTTACGGCCACCTCGTCGTTGCCACGGGCAACAAGTCCGAGATGGCGTGCGGGTACGCCACTCTCTACGGCGACATGGCCGGCGGCTTCGCCCTGCTGAAGGACGTCTTCAAGACCGAAGTCTACGCGCTCGCTCGCTATCGCAACAGGCTATCGCCCGCGATTCCCGAGAGCACCCTGACGAAGCCTCCCTCCGCCGAGCTCCGACCCGATCAGAAGGACAGCGACTCCCTCCCGCCGTACGATGAGCTGGACCGCATCCTGGACGCATACGTCGAAGACGACGCCGGGATCGAAGACATCGTCGCCGCCGGGCACGACCGGACCACCGTCGAGAAGGTCGTGGCTCTCGTCGACCGGGCGGAGTACAAGCGCCGTCAAGCCCCCCCGGGGCCGAAGGTCACCACGAAAGCCTTCGGGAGGGACCGCAGGTTGCCCATAACGAATCGCTGGCGAGAGGGTCAACCCTGCCCCCTCCCGGCCCGAACGGTTGGCGAGAACGCCCCGGAGTAGGACGATCGCGCTATGGCATGGATGGTTCTGCTGCTCTCAGATCAAGCGGACGATGTCCGCGCCCTGCTGCCGGGCTTCCCTCATGCGCCATACCGGATCGTGCACGCCCCTCTGAAGACCACGGGTCCTCAGGAGCTCATCCCGATCCATCCGGACACGCTGCTCATCGACGGCACGTCCGACGTGCACGCCGCTGAGGAGGCCGTGCGCAGGCTGTCGCTTGCGTGGGAGACAGGCCTGCCCCCGATCCTGGTGGTGGTCGACGAGGACTCTGTCGCAGGCTTCCGGTTCGAGGTGGGCGCCGACGACTTCTTACTCACGAGCGCGTCGGCGGGCGAGATATCGGCGCGCCTCGCGCTCGTCGCGCGGCGCGCCGGCCACGGCGACGAGGCCACCGTCCTCAAGGTCGGCGACCTAACGGTCAATCCGGAGAACTACCAGGTGTACGTACGCGGCCGCCCGCTCGACCTCACCTACAAGGAGTTCGAGCTCCTCAAGTTCCTCGCCCAACGACCCGGACGGGTGTGCGGGCGCGACATGCTCCTGCGCGAGGTCTGGGGCTACGACTATTACGGCGGCACCCGCACGGTCGACGTGCACATCCGGAGGCTGCGCGCCAAGCTCGGCGCCGAGCACGAGGCCCTGATCGAGACGATCCGCAACGTCGGCTACCGGCTCGTTCCCAAGCCCCGGGACATCCCGCGATGACGATCCTCGGGATCATCGTCGCGTTCGTGTTCTTCGACCAGCCGTGGACCGCCATCATCATCGGCGGTTTCGCGCTGTTCGAAGCGTTCGAGATCTTCCTGTGGCTCAAGTGGCGCAACCGCAGGTCGATCACGGGACCGGAGAGCCTGATCGGCATGAAGGGCCGCGCGCTCGGACCATGCGACCCACAGGGTCAGGTGCGGGTCAAGGGCCAGATCTGGCGCGCCTCGGGCGCGCCGGAGATCGGTGCGGACGACGAGATCGTCGTCACCGCGGTCGACGGCAACCGGCTCGAGGTCGAACCCGCGCTGACCCCTGCCGACCCCGGAGCGCCGAGTGGGTGAGATCGCGTTGCATATCTAGGTTTTTCACCCAGTCGGCGGGCCGGCGCCGTCGCGTTCGTCGATCTCGGTGCCTGCGACGAACTCGGCGCCGGCCTCGGGGTCGTCGCGGTCCGAGTCCGAGTACTCGTAACCGCAGTTCGGGCAAGTGGCCCTGAGGTTGTGGACCGGCTCGTCGCACTCGGGACACTTCTGGGAATCCGAAACGGTGTCGTCCTCCGCCGCAGCGTCAAGCGCGGCATCCCGATCCCGCTCGCGGCCATCCGCCGCGGCGTCACCTTCTGTGCGGGTCCCGGCAGCGTCCGCCTCGGGACTCTCGTCGCGGGACTCATCGGGCATCGCTCCACCTCCCAGTGCGCGGCCGCCGGTGTGCGGCGTAGCGCTTCTTATACTGCTCGCGCCGCACGTTCGCGCGGGGCCCCTAGCTCATCTGGTAGAGCTCCGGACTTTTAATCCGGCGGGCAGGGTTCGAGTCCCTGGGGGCCCACAGGTTGTTGTCCAGCCGGAAGAAACCTGGCGACATGCCTCTTCTTCCTGTAGCGTCCGTTTTGTCCGGGCTGCATCACAAAGGGGGGCAATGGCGGCTATTCCGCAGTGGCGCAAGATGACGTGGTTCATCGTCATCGTGAACATCCTGTTCCTGGTCTGGGTCATCGGCGGAGCCGGAAGTGTCGCCGACAGCTGTGAGGGTCTTACAGGTAGCGAACTTGACGCTTGTCAGGCAGGGACGGCCATCGGTGCCAGCATCGGAATCGGCCTCATCCTCGTGCTGTGGGTCGTCGTTGACATCATCCTGGGCATCCTTTGGCTCGTCACGAACCGAGGCCAGCGCGATTGCCCGGTGTGCGGCAAGAGCGTCAAGCGTGGCCAGACGACCTGCAAGAACTGCGGTTACGACTTCGCGACCGGTCAGCGTCCAGGTGCCGCTGGGGAAGCGGGCGCGACCTAGGACCCGCAGGAGCGTCTCTGAGCGAAAGGGGGGCAGATGAATCAATGGCTACCAGCGGGAGCGGCGCTTGAGGTCCGAACTTGAAGACCTGCGCAGTCAACTTGGTGCCGAAGTTGATGATGACGCCGAAGCAGTCACTGAAGACGAAGCAGAAGACGTGACGGAGCCGACCGTTGTCTTCAAGTTCGCGGGTACGGGTGCTACCGACCAAGAAAGCAGAGATTTCACTGTCGTCGACACCTGGGAGTTCCACTGGGAATCTGTTGGAACGGGTCTCAGTCCGGTCTTGGAGCTCTTCAACTCGAACCGAGCGCGGTACTCCGTAGACGACTGGGACCTCGGGCCTGCGAAATCCGGGAAAGTCCTCGTCCGGAGAGGCGGGACGTTCTTCTTCAAGATGAACCTCTACAAGCCAGGTCCCTGGAAAATCACCGTCTTAGACGTGCCAGGGTAAGGGACCGCGCGTGCCGCGCAACCCTTCAGTTCTACTGCCCCAAAGTCGACGACATCATCGAGGTTCTGCTTGCGGGCGAGCTCAGCGACCGCAGGGTCGCAGAGCGCTATGGGTTCGAGTCCCTGGGGGCCCACAGGTTGTTGTCCTGTTCCAGGTGATGCTGGACACTCCGGCGCCACCTGAGCGTTTACGCGGTTCCGCCTGATGGGTTACAGGTGTTCCGACTGAACGGTGACACTCGCTCCGGCTGATCCGCTACACCTCGGTCTCCTAACCCCGACCTTGGGGAAGGAGGCCGGTGGTGCGTCTCTGGTGGAGATCAGCGTTATGGAACAGCGCTAAGGCAGACCGGCTAGAAGCGAACGACCCGTGCGTCCCATGATCCCCCCTTGGATCCCCGCGCCGCCCCTAGCGGCTCGACGGTCCGACTGCAACTCCGGCAGGGGTGCCGCGCCGTGCCGGCTGCCGCTGCTTGGGTCGGTCAGCCTTGGGCGTAGTGAGCCGCGCCCTGAAACTCGACGAACACGACGCGTTCGTCTCCGGCGTTCCAGGCGTCGTGACCCGGGGCCACTCGGTACACGTTGCCGGCGGTGAGATCCGCCTCGGTCCCATCGTCGTGCTTGACGTGGAGCGTTCCGGACACGACGTAGCCGAGGTGGTCGACCTGACAGCTGTCGGTCTTCGCGACCGGCTTGATGCATTCCGACCACCGCCACCCCGGCTCGAAGGTGTAACGACCGATCTCCCCGCCGGCGAGCTTGACGAGCTCGACCGTCGTCTTCTCCGGCGTCCGGGTCTCGTCGGGCGACTCGAAACCGCGGGTTTCGACTCCAGCCATGTTCGATCTCCTCTCTGAAGGAGCTACGGACGGCTCATTCAACACGGTCCGCGACGGCCAGACAACCCCTGCCGGATGCGTCATAGAACCGGGAACTCGTGACCATCGGACATAGTGACAACCAACGGCTCGACGGGAGGGAGGGCGATGCAGCGACCACGGATGACCTTGACCGCCACGGTGCTCGACTCCCCCGACGCCCGGGAGCTGGCGGATTTCTACCGCCGCCTCCTCGGATGGACCGTGACGGCGAACGAGCCGGGATGGGTGAAGCTCGGCGCGCCCGATGGGGGACCCGGGTTGTCGTTCCAAACAGAGACGGAGTACGTCCGGCCGACCTGGCCTGCCCGTCCGGGTGATCAGCAGATGATGCTCCACCTCGATATCGAGGTCGACGATCTGGAAGCGGCCGGAGAACATGCGCTCGGCGCCGGCGCGACGCTCGCCGAGTACCAGCCGCAAGCGAACGTGCGCGTCTATCTCGACCCCGCGGGCCATCCCTTCTGTCTCTGGGTCCGTGACGAGCAACAGGAGCCTGCCCCGCGCTAGGGCTGCCGACTAAGCAGCCAGGAGCGCGATCCGGCCCATGTAGGCCGCCGCCTCGGCCACCAACACTGAGTCGCCGGTCGAACGGAAGCAGTAGTTGTAGACGCTCGAGGCATGCCGCTCGAACAGGGTGCCGAACGCGGCGTCCGACTCGGACGCGCGCTCCCACAGCTCGTTATCGGACGGCTCCTCCATCACTGGTTAATGTCCGCTCCGCCCGAGCGGTTCCACGCGTCAGTTCTCGCAATCGGCGAGATGCTCGCCGTTGCGGCAGACATCGGTACCGCCGCCGCCCCAGAGCCGGTCCCAGCCGGCCCCGCCGTCGAGGAAGTCGTCGCTGCTGTCGCCGTTGAGCACGTCGTCGCCGCCCTCGCCGAACACACGATCGTTCTCGAAGATCCCGTCGATGTGGTCCTTACCGGGACCACCCCGGATCACGTCGTCGCCGGGACCGCCGTCGAGACCGAGCGAATGAGGATCGCTCGCCGGACCTCGGTCGTTCCCGGGCCCACCGAGCAGGCGGTCGGCACCGCCCTCGCCGGACAGGTAGTCGTTGCCTCGCCGCCCGCGGAGCACGTCCTCGCCTCGCCCGCCGAGCACATGGTCGCTCTCTGCCGCGGCGTCCACCCGATCTCGCCCCGAACCGGCGCGTACGACGTCGGCCCCGGGACCGGAGCACACCACGTCGTTGCCGCCCAGGGCGCGGATGCGATCGTTCCCGCCGAAGGTCACGATCACGTCGGCTCCCGAGGACCCTTCGATCCGGTCGTCACCGGGCGTCCCGGTCTTGGTCGCGGCGCGCCCGAAGCACGACGTGCCACCTGCAGCCTCCTGGGCCTCGGCTTCGGTACCGACCGGCCGGGGAACCCCGTCGGCGTCACCGCCTCCGCCGGCACAAGCGGACAGCGAGATCGCCACGCACAGTATGAGGATGGGTCCGCGCAATGCCTGCCTCCGACGACCTACGTGAAGCGATCGTGGACGTCGCGCCCCATCTCGGCGCTGCGGTCGGCGGCGCGCCGCCCTTTCCGGAGAGCGTCGCGGCTGAGATCGCCCACCGGACCCGCGCGCTCCTCGCCCTTCCTC
>JBHENN010000023.1:0-69282 GCA_046262015.1 Actinomycetota bacterium
TTCCTCGACCGCGGTGAGGGCGGTGTCGTCAGACTCGGAGCCCGCTAGCGCGGCCCCCGTAGGGGCGGCGGATGCCGCCAGCGCGGCTAGGTCGCCAGGCTCTTCGCCGCTGTCGTCGGCGAACGCGACGCCGGGGAAGACGCTCGCGGCCGCAACCAGCACGGTCGCTAGTGCCACGGCGAGGGCTATACGGGGCTGTGCACGAACCTTCATCGGTCCTCCTAGTCGCTCCGCTACGTCGTCAACTATGTGCGCTCCGTAGTTACATTCGCCCCGCCTAGGGCATGTCCTTCACGGTGCAGGAGAAATCTGGTACATACATCGGCCGGAAATATCCGGAACTGAACCCCTAAAATACGGCAGAAGCGACCACCGAAGGCGACCCCCGGGCGACTCTGCGGGGGCCTCAGATGCGGCTCAGGCCGAACGGAACCACGCGACGGTCTGCTTGAGGCCGTCCCCCAGCGGCGTGGACGGGCTCCACCCCAGGGTGGCCGAGGCCTTGGACGCGTCGATCACGATCCTCTGCAGCTCGCCCGGCCGGGCCGGCGCGTGGACCGGCTCCAGACGGGCGCCGGTCAGCTCCGCGAGCTGAGCGTAGAGCTCGTTCACCGACAGCTCGATCCCGCTCCCGATGTTGACGAGCTCGCCGCTCCCTCGGTCGCGGGCGGCGACGAACGCGGCCACCACGTCGTCGACGTAGACGAAGTCGCGCGTCTGGGTCCCGTCGCCGTAGATGGTGCACGGACGCCCCGCGAGCATCTTGCGGCAGAAGATCGCCACGACCTGTCCCTCGAGACCGACCTCGGATGCAGGCTCTTGCCGCGGACCGTAGACGTTGGACAGCGCCAGCGCGGTGTAGTCGAGGCCCTGGACGGCCTCGAAGTAGCGAAGGTAATCCAGTACGACCTTCTTCGAGACACCGTAGGGCGACTCCGGCATCGACTCGGGAAGATAGACCTGGTCCTCGGTCACCGGTAGCCGCTCGGGACCGGGCTCGCCGTAGATGCATCCGCCCGACGATGTGAACACGAACTTGGACGTGCCCGCCTCGGTCGCCGCCTGTAAGAGGTTCAGCGTGCCGATCACGTTGACCATCGCGTCGTGCAGAGGATCGGCGACCGACTTGCGGACGTCGACCTGCGCGGCAAGATGGAAGATCACCTCAGGCTCGTAGCGGCGGGTCACTTCGGCGACCGCCGTCGAGGTGACGTCCGTGCGTTGGAAGGTGAACTTGCCCATCGCCGAGCGACGCGCGTCGGCGAGGTTCGCCAGCGCTCCAGACGACAGGTCGTCGACACCGAGGACCTCTTCGCCTTCCGCCAGCAACCGGTCGACGAGGTGAGAGCCGATGAAGCCTGCGGCTCCGGTGACCATCACCCGCACGACACCCTCCTAGGGAACAACGTTCTCACCGTCGGCGACCGCGCGGTCGACCACCTGTGCGCCCGCCGCGACCCGGACGTCCTCGCCCAGGATCGAACCAGAGATCGTCGCCCCGGCACCGACCGCCACACCCGGCAACAGCACGGAGCGTTCGATCGTGACGTCCTCGGCGACGGCCACTTTGGATCCGAGACAGGACCAGGATACCCGTGCACGCTCCGCCACCACGGCTCCGGGTCCGCACAGGACGTGGTCCCCAGATCGGACGGCCGCTGCGGCCCGGTACGCGCCACCGAGCGCGTCGAGGTTCGCCTGCAGGTACTTGGCAGGAGTGCCGATATCCATCCAGTACGCACCGGTGCTGCACGCGTACAAGCGGGCACCTTCGTCCACGAGGCCCGGGAACAACGCTCGTTCGGCGGACCACACCTCCGCGGTAGGGATGCGATCGAGGACGCTCGGCTCGAGCACGTAGATGCCGGCGTTGATCAGGTTGGTGGGGGCCCTGCCCGCGGGAGGCTTCTCGATGAACCCCTCGACGCGACCGTCGGCGGCAGTCGGGACAACCCCGTAAGCCGACGGATCGTCCACCGGGGCCAGGACTATCGTCGCCTCGGCGCGCCGGGAGTGATGGAAGTCGAGCACCTGAGACAGGTCGACATCCGTCAGCACGTCCCCGTTGAACGCGAGGAAAGTGGAGCCGCCCACGAGCTGCTCGGCGTTCTTCAGAGCGCCGGCCGTCCCCAGAGGCTCGCGTTCGTGCGTGACCTCGACGACCATCCCCGCGGAACGAGCTCCGGCGACGACGGAATCGAAGGCATGCGCGAGGTACGACGTCAGCAGCACCACGTCGTGGATACCGTGACGGCGCAGCAGATCGAGGACGTGCTCGACATGCGGCACGTTGGCGATAGGCAGGAGGTGCTTCGGTCGCGTCTCGGTCAGCGGACGCAGACGCGTGCCGAGACCTCCCGCCAGGATCAGCGCCTTCACGTGAGCTCGTTCAGGAACCGGAGACGGTGCGCGATGACAGACCGACGATCGCGATCCCGATCGCGACGATCAGAACGCCCGCCCATCGCAGTGGCGGGACGTCCTCGTTGAACAAGAACCGGGCAAGTCCCACGACGACCACGTACGACAGCCCGACGAAGGGGTAGGCGAGTGACAGGTCCACACGGGAGAGCACCACGAGCCAGAAAAGAGCCGAGATCCCGAACAGGGTCAGGCCGCCCCAGAGGCTCGGTTCCTTGGCCGCCCGAGCGATCGTCCCGGTGAGATCCGAGACTTGCGCGGTCCCGATCCTTCCGACGCGGTCCATGGCGTACTTGAGCGTGAGCTGACCTCCCACGGCGAAAGCAACACTGATCGTGAGCAAGACAACCGAGATGAGAGTGCTGGTGTGGGTAGGCGTCGACGCGGCGACCGGAACGGCTTCGGGTGGGGGGACCTCCAGTGCCACGGCGGGTTCAGGCGCAGTCGACTTCGATACCGGCGCGCCGGGTCCAGCTGATCACGCCGTTCGCGAAGGTCGCGCGCTTGCCGTAGCGGTCGACGACGAGATCGGAGATCGGGTAGCCGCAGCGTGACGACGCCTCACCCATCCGGCGGTAGCGGTCCTCGACCTTGGCCCACAGGGCGAAGACGCGGTCGCTCTCCGGATTCAGGTACTCGGTCCCGCGCCGGAAGCGCTGGCGCTTGCCACCGGCGGGCAGCGTCGTGGCCGTCTCGCGCCCCTTCGTCGGAAGGCCCAGCGGCCCGTCGGGGCCCCCGTTCCGCCGGTAGGCGCTGCGGAACCTGCCGAGGACCGGCCGGGCGCCCGTCGATGCCGACCAGTAGATCGAGCCGTTCACGTAGTTGGCACCGAGGAAAGCCCCCGGCCCCCACACATCCGACGTCGGCATCCCCAGCGGACCCCGCTCGCGTCTCAGCGCGTCGTAGCGGCGAAGGATCGGACCCCGCTGCCACACGACCATGTCGGTCGCTTTGCGCCACGTCATCCGACCGACCTCGAACCTCTGCGCTTGGCCCAGGGGATCGGACGCTTGCAGGGGCACGGGGTAAGGCGGCGCCTGGGGCGCGCCGGGCGCGCCGTCGAGCCGCTCGTAGCGCGGCTGGAACCGGGAGCCGACGGCGGTGGCCTGCGTGGACACCTGCACCCGGAACAGCGTGTCCTTCAACGACAGGGCCGAGCGCACCGACCATCCGCTCACCCGGACGGTCTTGTTGGAGCCCACCACCTTGGCGCCGCCGGTCCCGTCCGCCTTTACCACCGTGACGCGCCCCGAGACGCCGAACGGCCTGATCAACCGGAACCGCCGCAGGTTGCCGGTGTTGTAGGCGGCGTCGAGCTTGGATTCGAACGCGTTCCACGTCATCGAGACCGTCCAGGTGTGGTTCGGGTTGGCATCGACCGAATCCGGTCCATCTTTCACCCCTCGCAGATATGGCAGTGGCGTGCCGCCCCAGACGTTCTCGTTGTTCTCGGTATGCCCGCCGGAGGACGACGAGTAGAGCGCCTGGATCGGCGCGCCGTCGTGCTTCACGATCTTGCGGAGGGTCCCGTCGACCGCTCCTTTCCAGTCGTCCCAGTAAGGGCCCGAGCCGGTCCGCTTCGCATCGCCGATGTACGCCTGATCGACGGTCGAGTCGTACACCGCGCAGTCGCACGGGTCGCGGTGCTGGCCGAGCCGCTGCACCTTCTCGAACGCGTAGGTCCGTCCGGCGATCGCCTGGGCCCGCAACGCGGCTTGCGGCCACGACGCGGGGACCTCTCCCAACCCGTACAGGTACTTCTGCATCGAGAGCGATACGACGAGGCGGAGACAGAACCCGACGTCGCACGAGCCCTGCTGATAGCTGCCGACCTCCATCCGCCCGTACGCGTAGTCCCTCGACTTGTCGGTCACGCGCACGAGCGAGCCGTGCTTCTCGTACAGGACGAGCACCGGATGGAGCGGATCGCCGAAGACACTCACACCGTCGACCTCGACGCGGTTGCCGTTCTTGAAGAGGCGCATCCCTCCCGTCGAGCTCGCTTCGACCTTCCACGTCGCGTTCGTCCCCCCGGATGCGATCCGCGCTCCGCCCGACACCTTGAAGACCAGCTTGCCCCCGCCTTCGGCCAGCGCCGCCGAGGTGAACCCGACCGCCTTGTGACCCTGCAGCAGCCCGACGCGCATCCGGGCGGGCATCGCCTGCTCGCGCACGCGTGCGCCGCGGTAGTAATGCTCGAGGATCGCCGAGCCCGACTTGCCGTTGAGAGCCCGTCCGTACGCGCCGTACTGGGACATCCCGATGCCGTGGCCCCAGCCGCCCCCCTTTATCTTCACGGTCGTCTCGGCCCGCGCGGGCACGGCGGGCAGCGCCAACGCCACAGCGGCGGCCACAACGACTCCAACGGTCCGGTTCACGGCCCTAGGATGCCTCACCACGCGACCTCGGCGCACCCATCCACCTTCCTCGTTGTCTGTCCGATCTACGGGCCGTGCCTGCGCCGTCCCTCGTCGTGCGCCGCCCGGTAGACCTCCATCGTCGCGCGCGCGGTGCGGTCCCAGGTGTATCTCGCCGCCCGGGCCTTGCCCGCCGTGGCCAACGACCTCCGAAGCGCCTCGTCGCCGGCCAGGGTTATCAGGCCGTGTGCAAGGGCATCGACGTCGAGCGGGTCGACGAGCGCTGCCGCATCGCCCAGCACCTCGCGGGCCGCTCCGTAGTCGCCGACGAGAGCCGGGGTGCCGGCGGCCATGGCTTCCAGCGGGGGCAGCCCGAAGCCCTCGTACATCGACGGGTAACAGAACATGTCGGCTGCGGCCAGCAGCCCGGGCAGGGTCTCGTCGCCGACCCATCCGACGGTGACGACGCCGGCCGTCTGGGGGAGGCCGGGCCCCCATCCCTTGGGCCCGACCAGCGCCAGGGTCCAGTCCTCCAGGTCGCCGCGCGCCGCCGTCCACGCCTCGAGCAGGCGGTGCAGGTTCTTGCGGGGCTGCAGCGTCGCCACCGCCACCGCGAACGGCGGGCTGATACCGAGCGCCTCCAGCGGCGCGCCGGCAAGGGGCGTAGCGCCGAAGAACAGGGGCGAGACGCCGAGGGGGGTGGCGACGATTCGTCCCTCGGGGACGCCGAACCTCGTGGCGACCTCGTCCGCGATCGTCTGTGTAGGCGTGAGCACGCGTCGGGCGCGCGCCAGTGACCACGGGACGAGCTCCGCCAGGCGCTCGCCCCCCGGGAACGTGTCGTCGCGGAAGAAACCCAGGTCGTGGATCGTGAGGACGGCCGGGACCTCGGGCGCGGGGGGAAGGACGAAGTTGGTCGCGTGGATCAGGTCGACCGGCCCGATCAACCGTCCGATCGAAGGCTTGCCGGTGCGCACCCACATCTCCTGCGCGATCCGCGCAGGGATCCTCCAGCGCGCCATCCCTCGATCGCTCCGTCCCGAGAACGAGACGGCGAACGGAACGAGCTCCACCCCGCGCACCTCGAGCGCGCTGGAGAGCTCGCGCACGTAGCGGCCGACGCCCGTCTGGGGATCGAGCAGCGGAGCCGAGTCGATCGCAACCTTCAACCGCGGTGCGGACCCTAGATCGTCGCGGATACGGCTTCCTCGCGGTGGCTGCGGTACCACTCGATCGTGGCTTCGAGCCCGGCGCGCAGCGGGACCCCCGCCTCGAAACCGAAGGCGCGCTTGGCCTTGCTCGTATCGACCCGGCGGCGGGGTTGACCGTCCGGCTTCGACGCATCCCACCGTAGGCGTCCTTCGAAGCCGACCAGCGAGGCGATCAGCGTGGCCAGATCGGCGATCGCGATCTCAGTGCCCGAGCCCAGGTTGACCGGATCCGGCTCGTCGTAGAGCTCGGCGCCGAGGAGGATGCCCTCGGCGGCATCCTCGACATACAGGAACTCGCGCGTCGCTCGGCCCGAACCCCACACCTCGACCTCATCCTCGCCCTGATCCTGCGCATCGGCGAATCTCTTGATCAGCGCGGGGATGACGTGTGAGACCGCCGGATGGAACTTGTCGCCAGGTCCGTAGAGGTTGGTCGGGAGGAGATAGATCGCGTTCTGGCCATACTGCTGCCGGTTCGCCTGCGCGTGCACCAGCAGGGCCTTCTTGGCGACACCGTAGGGAGCGTTGGTGACCTCCGGATAGCCGTCCCACAGCGATTCCTCCTTGAACGGCACCGGCGTGAGATTCGGATAAGCGCAGATCGTCCCGAGGACCACGGTCTTGTCGACGGCGCGCCGGCGCGCCTCCTCGATCACGTAGGTCCCCATGAGGAGGTTGGTGAGATAGAGCTCCGCGGGATTGGCCATGTTCGCTCCGATGCCACCCACTCGAGCCGCGAGGTGGATCACCGTGTCCGGGGCCGCGTCGGCGTACAGCTTGCCCACCTGCTGGGGGTCGGTGAGGTCGTAGTCGCGGCTGCGCGGCACCACTATCTCGCCCACGCCGCGCTGGGTGAGCTTGCGTACGATCACCCGGCCGAGGAAGCCGGCTCCCCCAGTGACCAGCACGCGCCGCGATCGCCAGTAGGACATAACCGGATGGTAGTAGCCCTCGCCCACGACGGGCGGTGGCGGAGCCGTGCGACAATCCGCGCGCCATGGAGCTACTCCGGGACGGGTCGGCATGAAGGTCGGGATCAACCTCCTGTGGCTCGTCCCGGGCCGGGTGGGCGGATCGGAGACCTATCTCGCCCGGCTGCTGAGCGGGCTCGCCGAACGATCGTCCGAGCTGGACTACACCATCTTCGCCCTCCCGCAGTTCGCCGACGCCCACCCGCACCTCGCCGGCACCTTCAAGGCGGCGTACGCGCCGGTGACGGGAGGATGGAAGTCGTTCCGGGTAGCGGGGGAGAACACATGGCTTGCCACACAGTGCCGCATCCGCAAGATCGACCTCGTCCATCACGCGGGCGGGACCATGCCCTTGGTGGGACGGCGGAGACCGCTGCTGACGATCCACGACCTGCAGTACCTCTACTACCCGGAGTACTTCACGCGCACCAAGTTGACCTTCCTGAAGACGATGGTGCCCCGGTCGGCCGAGGCGGCGCGCCTGGTGCTCACCCCCAGCGAGTTCACCCGCCGGACCGTGATCGAGAGGCTCAATATCGATCCCTCGATCGTGGTGGTCGTTCCCCACGGGATCTCACCGCGCGAGCACGCCTCCGGGAGCGGAGACGCGAGTGACATAAGAGAGCGGTACGAGCTGGCAGGGCCGTTCTTCATCTACCCGGCGATCACGTACCCCCACAAGAACCATCTCGTCCTTCTCGAAGGCTTCGCCAAGGTGGTCGCCTCCCATCCCGACGCCCGCCTCGTCCTCACGGGCGCGAAGGGCTCGATGGAGGTAGCTCTGGCGGCGGCCGTGCGCTCGCTCGGCCTCGAGGGCTCGGTGAAGCGGCTCGGCTACCTGCCCGAGAAGGACCTGGACGCGCTCTACGACGAAGCCGTCGCCTTGACGTTCCCGTCCCGTTTCGAAGGCTTCGGCGCGCCGGTCCTTGAAGCGATGACCCGCGGTTGTCCGGTGATCGCGTCGGACGCCACCGCTCTGCCCGAGGTCGTGGGTGACGCGGGTCTCCTGGTGTCGCCGGACAACCCGGACCACTGGTCCGAGGCGATGCGTCAGATCCTCGACGACCACGAGTTGCGCACGGGGTACGCGAAGGCCGGACGGGAGCGCGCCCGCTCTTTCACCTGGAAGCGTTCGGCCGACGTCCTCGAGGAGGCGTACCGCTACGCCCTGGAAACGACGCTGTGAGGCTCGTCGTCCTCACCCCCCACTTCACTCCGGACGTGGCGCCGACCGGCGTGGTCGTCGCGCGAATCGTGGACGAGCTTGCACAGCGCGGTCATCGCATCGACGTCGTGACCTCGCTCCCCTGGTACCGCGACCACAGTGTCGAGGAAGGCTTCGGCGGCCGTCTGGTGAGGTACGAGGATGCACCGTGGGGTCGCATCACGCGCATCCACCCGCTCCCCACCGCGAACAAGCGCAAGATCCTGCGGCGCGCCGCGTCGTTCGTGGGTTTCAGCACGCTGGCCGCGGTCCTGGGGGCGCGTGGGCCAACCGTGGACGGGGTCCTGGCCGTGTCACCGCCGCTCACGCTGGGGCTGGCCGGCGCCGCCGTAGCGCGGGCGCGAGGCGCACCGTTCGTGTTCAACGTGCAAGACGTCTACCCCGATGTGGCGATCGAGCTCGGGATGCTGACCGGCCGCGCCCCAACGGCGGCCGCGCGCTGGCTCGAGCTGCGGTGTTACGCGCTCGCGGACGCGGTGACGGTCCTGTCCGGGGACCTGAAGGAGAACCTCGACGCGAAGATCGGCGCCCCGGGCAAGACGAGGGTCATCCCGAACTTCGTCGACGTCGACCGGATACGCCCGGCGCCCAAGGACAATGCCTACCGGCGCGCGCACGCGCTCACCGGAAAGACGGTGGTCATGTACGCCGGGAACGTCGGTCTGTCCCAGGCGCTTGACCCCGTGCTCGACGCAGCCGCCGCGCTCGCCCACGACCCCGCCATCGTGTTCGTCGTCAACGGCCACGGCGCCCAGCGCGCCGCCCTCGAGCGGAAGGCCCGCGGTCTCGGGAACGTGCGGTTCGTCGACCTCCAGCCGGCCGAGGACCTGCCACAGGTGCTTGCCGCCGCCGACATCCATCTCGTGCCCCTGAGACGCGGGCTCGCCCGGGCCAGCGTGCCTTCCAAGACCTATTCGATCCTCGCCGCCGGCCGGCCCGTCATCGCGAGCGTGGACGCGGGCAGCGAGGTCGCACGGCTCGTGGAGAGAGCGGGGGCGGGCATCGCCGTCCCCCCCGAGGACCCCGAAGCGTTGACCAAGACGATCGCACGCCTCGCCGCGGATCCCCACGAGCTCGAGACCCTGGGCGCCGCGGGGCGCCGCTTCGTCGAGACGTGGGCCTCACCAGCTGCGGTGGCGCTGGCCTACGAGACGCTGTTCGAGGAGCTGGCCTCGCGAGACGGTGCGAGCGGGTCCCGCTAAGGGGTCGTTGGCGCGCGGCGCGCTCGCTCTAGCCGGCCCCCTGCTGATCGTCGCCGCGGTCGCGGTGGTGCTGCACGACTTCCTCTTCGGCGGCTACATCTCGTCGCAGAACCCGGATCTCGAGACGGTCTTCATGCTGAACCACTGCTTCCTCGGCCGCAGCCTCGCCGCGGGACAGATCCCGGGATGGAACCCCTACGTCATGGCCGGCACGCCGTTCATCCCCGATCCCCAGTCGGGGTGGATGTACCTGCCGGCGATGGCGCTCTACACCGCGTTCTCGTGCGACGTCGCCATCCGACTCTTCGTCGTGCTGCAACCGATGCTCGCGGGCGTCGCTCTCTACTGGTTCCTGCGTCACGAAGAGGTCTCGCGTCCGGCGGCCACGGTGGGAGGGCTCGCTCTTGCCCTCGTCGTCTGCGCGTCCAAGATCGCGGTGAACCTGCCGTTCTCGGACGCACTCGCGTGGTCGGCCGTCCTTCTCGCGGTCGGGGCGCGCTACCTGACCGCCGGTGAGTGGTCGCGACGGATCGCGTGGGGTCTCGCGGCAGCCATCGCGTGGGGACAGCTCGCGGCAGCGCACCTGAGCCACGGCTTCGTCATGGGGAGTGCGGCACTTCTGACCTACGCGGTCGTACGCTGCCGGCGCGAGATGCAGGAAGGGAGGCTGTCCGGACCACTTCTCGGAGGACTCGCAGCGGGACTTGTGGCCGCGTTCGTGGGGCTCAACCTCGCTCATCTCCTGCCGATCGCGGAATACATCCCCCGGAGCAGCTACGGGCTCGGCTACGGCGGGATGGCCGAGGCTGCCGCGCGGTTGGCCGGTGATGGCGCACCGGACCTGGCGATCTACCGGGCGACCGAACCGGTGTGGATCCTCCGCCTCGCGACCGCTCCCGGCGCGTACCTCGGCGCGGCCTGCTTGGCGCTCGCGGGAGCGGGACTGTGGGCGCGCCGGACCCGGCCCCTGGCGGTGGGGTTCGGCGTCTACACGCTCGTGTTCTACGTGGCGGGGCTGCGGGGTGTCGTCGCGCCGGTCGCTCGTCTGCTCGGGGACGGGCGGGTGAGCGACTTCTACACCCACAGCCCCGGACGGTTCGCCTACGCGGTCCTGCTCGGCCTGGCGGTCCTGGCAGGTCTGGGCGTCGAGGCGTGGCGCGAGGCCGCCGGTCCCGCCAGACGGCTTGCGATGGTCGCGCCGGGAGCGTTGGTGTGGGGGGCAGGCCCGCTGCTGGCGGGTGCCTTCCCCAGCCGACTGGCATTGCTCGCGGCGGGAGCCGTCGCAGGCGCGCTGGTGCTGACCGCGGCCGTGCGACGGCCGCGGCTTCTCGCCGTCCTGCCGGGGCTCCTGGCGGTCGAGCTGACCGCCGGGGCCCTCGTGGGCCAGGCCGCCCCGTCGCTCGCCAAGAGCGGCCTCGAGACCCCGGGGACGGAGTGGATGCCCCTGAAGCGGCTCACCGAGCCCGCCGTCGACGCCGCCGCTTACGTTCGCGGCGGGGCGATCGAACGCAGGCTCGAGGCTAGCGACGGCCGTGCGATCGCCCTGGAGACGGGGCTGGTGCCCGCGTTCCGGCCCGTGTTCTCGAAGGTGGAGATGGCTCAAGGCTACAACCCCGTGCAGCTGGCGAGGTACTGGACGTACTTCCGGGCCCTGCCGGCAGGCCAGCCGCGCTACAACATGTCGGTCTTCATCGCCCCGCCTATGCCCGCAACGCGCGACCTCTTGCAGATCGGGTCGGTGTACTCGGCGGGCCGAAAGGGCGCGACGTTCGCAGATGCGACGGAGGACGTCGTCGCCCCGCGTGCCAGCTTTCACCAGACGTGGACCGTCGCGCCGGACGAGCAGGGCGCGCTGGACGCGGTCACCAACCCCGGCTTCGATCCCGGCCGACAGGTCGTGCTCGAGGCGGACCCCCGCATCGAGCAAGGGTCGAACGACGGGAACGCCGTCGCGTTGGTGTACCGGCAAGCGCACACCCAGCGCGCCGAGATCGACATCGAGTCTCCGGCGGGCGGCATGGTGCTGGTGCGCAACGCGTTCGACCGCCACTGGCACGCGGCGGTGGACGGCGCCGAACGCCCCGTGGTGGTCGCCGACCACTTCCTCCAGGCAGTGGCCGTACCTCCGGGACGTCACACGCTGGTGCTGTGGTACGACGACCCGTGGATCGGCTACGGGCTCGCCGGGTCGGGCCTGTCGTTAGGGATGCTCGGCGGCGCGTGGCTCTACGCGCGGCACAAGGAAGCGGCGATCAGTCGCCCGACTCCCTGAACGCATCCGAGCCGTGCTTCCGGTAGGCCAGCGCCGTCTCTTCGGGCAGGTCGCAGTCGCGCTCGGAGAGGACGAGCTTGCGCTTCTCCGGGTCGATGTCGCGTGAAAAGTCGAACGCGTTCAGCATGTCGTTCGCGCCGCAATCCCTGTCGGTCATGCACCCGACGCCGTGGACCTGCTCTATGAAACGCACGACCGACGAGAACTCGTACTCCGTGCTGTCCACGAAGCCCTTCTTGGCATACGGGGAGATGATCAGGAACGGCACCCGCGGGCCGAGTCCCATGATGTCCACGTGGGGGGGAGGGACGTGGTCGTAGAAACCGCCGAAGTCGTCCCACAGCAGGAAGATCACCGTGTCCTTCCAGTACTTCGACTCCATGATCGAGTTCACGACCTTGACCGTCCAGTTCTCACCCATGCACACGCTCGTATTGAAGGGATGCTCGTTCAGTCCCGGCCCGGGAACGACCCACGACACCTCGGCGAGATGCTCGTTGGCGATATCCGGAAGCAGGTCCTCTTCAGGCGTTATCTCGTTCCCCCAGTGGTCCGAGAAACGCATGTGGCGGATCGCGAGGAGCGCGTTCATCCACGATCCTTTGTCGGCGTAGTAGTGCCACGACACCCCGACCTCGTCGAGCAGGTCGGGAAGGACCTTGAAGTCGAAGCACGGCCACACCCGTTCCCAGAACGACGTGTAGATCCTGTTGTTGTTGCGCTCCTCGGCGTCCATGACCAGCTTGGTCTCCCGCTTCGTGAGGTCCCGGAAACGCGCCACGGTCTCGGCCGCATCGTCGCAATAGCCCCCGTGATCACCACGGCCCTTCCCCTTCTTGTTGTCGACGACCTGATTAGCCTGCGCGCCGACGGTGTAGAGGTGGGCGGGGAAGGTCGGTCCGTACATCGACGAGAACATGCGGTCGCCGAGCACGAAGTTGTCGGCGTAGCTCCAGTAGTTCGGCAACCCGTTCCGGGTGAACGACGTGTAGCCATCCATCGAGTCACCGGACAGCACGAGGTCGAACTGGTCCATGCGCCCCCCGTTGACGGCCTTGACCCCGCTCTCGAACCCGTGCCCGAGGTCGTGCCCCAGCACGTCCTTCGCAGGCTTCAGCGGGACGACCTCGCCCGTCGAGATCGTCCCGGTAGTGGCTCCGTCGCCGCGTGGGTAGCGCCCGAAGTAGTTGTCGTAGGTGCGGTTCTCCTTGATGATGAACACGATGTGCTTGATCGGGTTGTCCGGCCCGAATCCCGGCTCGTAACGCGGTTCCGCGACCGCCCGGCGCGCCCGTGGGGGTCCCGACCCGAAGGAGTCCTCGGCGGGCTCGTCGTTCTTCACGCGCATCAGCGCGGCGCCGCCGAGGGCGGCGAGGGTCAGCACGCCGGCCAGTGCGAACGCCAACGGACGGACCTGGCCACCGCGCGCGCGGCGCGCGCGATCACTCACCTAGCCCGCAACCCACTCAGCGCGCCCGGCGCGGCGCGGTCGTGAAACGCCACGAGAACCACGCGCTTCGGTTGCCGAGCGCGTCCGTGACGGTCCGCACCGTAGCCTTGTAGGTCTCACCCGGACGGAGCGCTCGGTTGGGGTCGAGCTCGAGCACGCGACGTCCGATCTGCTCGACCCGCCCGGCGACGGCCGTGCCGCCCACCCTTGCGAGGACGACCGTCCCCGGTCCCACGCTCTCGGGCGCCACCCGTTCATCGAAGTGGACCTCGATCGAGGCGTCGACATCGACCCCGCGCGCGTCGCGTCGTGGCACGACGAAGCTCACGCGCGGCCCCTCGGCATCGGCGGTCGCGACGGCCGCGGCCGACTCCAGACCTTGCGCGCCGTCTGCGCCGGTAGCCGCCACCGCATAGCGGTAGGTCACCCCGTGGCGACCGCCGACGTCGTCGAAGGTGGTCACTTCGCTCGTGACCACGGCGATCTGCTTGTACGCGTTGTCGCCGGCGGCACGATATAGGACGTAGCCGGCGGCGCCCTCGACCGGCGCCCACGACAGGTGGATCACCCCCTCGGCATCCGGGGCGGCTGTAGGCGGCGCAGGCTGCGGAGGACCAGAGATGACGAACCGGCCCCACACGAACCGGTGATCGGAGTACTTGAAGTTCTCCTCGCTCTTGAGCCCGGGCTCGGGGCCCGCCCAGCCGGGATGGTCGGCGTGAGCCTCCGCCACGAGCGCGCTCCCCGCGAACAGGTAGTCGATCCGCCCCCGCCGGACCCGGGGGAACCCGTCGCATCCCGCGGACAGCCCGTAGCGTTCGTGGGTCCACTCGTCGACCATCGACACGCCCGCGGCCCGGTTGGTCACCCGGACGGCGTCGGCGTAGGCGGGACCCCCGTCCGCCGGCGCGGTCAGGGCGAGCCACCACGGCAGGGCCTCGGACCGCTCGTCGGGATCGCATTCGAGCTGCTCGGTGACCGGCCTCTTGTTGAAGTCGCCCGCGAGGATCGTCGGCACGACGGCCCCCGCGAGCTGCAGCCGCAGCGCCTGGACGTTCTGGTACAGACAGCCGCGGGTGCTGCGGTCGGGGTAGTTCCTGGAGAAGTGCACGCCGGCGACCGTGAACGGCTGGTTCGTGGCCACTTCGGTGAAGTGGGCGATCGGATACTGGTGCGTATCCGGCAGGCACACGTCGTTCCACACGACCACCTCGCCCTGGGGGGCGACCGTCGCCGAGTTGTAGACGAACCCCGCCTGCAGGTCCTCGGGCCCGAACACCTCGTATTGCCGGGAGAACCTCTGGCGCATCAGGTGTTTGAAGATCTCGAGGTTCGAAGGCCTCATCTCCTGGACGACCACGACGTCGGGCGCCGTGACCGCGCCGGCCCCGCCGCCGTCGAACGCGGGGATCCTGCGGCGGAGCGCGCGCACCAGCTCGAACAATGCGGTGAAGCGCTCGAGCCCGAGCACGGCCCATTGCTTGGCATTGACGGACACCGCGGTGATCTGCCCGGGGGGCGAGACCTTCTCGGGAGGCGGGGCCGCGCCGGCGATCCCCGGGGGCAGCGCGAGCGCGGCCACGAGTGCCAGAGCGGCGGCCCGCGCGGGCAGTCGTCCCATCATCGGGACCCTACGACAGCCTTCGAGCGATCCCCGACATCCCGCCGGCGTCGCCCGGGACCCGGCCCGGCTACGGCCGGCACGCCGCCGGCACGTCCCGCGGAGCGGGGATGTCGAGCGGACGGAGCTGCACCAGCCGCTTGATCGCGAGGCGCTCCGAGCCCACGATGATCGCGACGTCGACCCCACGCGGCGTCTTGCCTTCCTCGAACCGGGCGGTGGGAAGCACCGCCGCGATCAGCTCCGCCTTGGGACGAGCCTCGGCCCGGAAGCGGATCACCGACTCCTCGAAGTCGAACGACGTGGCGTTCCCGACATCGACCACCTCGACCCCGTCGTCGTCGAGCGCCGGGTCCGGTCCCGTCGCTCGCTGCAGCCGCTCGGCGGCCTCCGCGGCGACGCCTTCTTCCGAGGTTCCGTTGTACACACCCACCGCGATCGTGGACGGGGCGAGGTCGGGGACCCCATCGAACCGTGCCGGCGACTGGTTCGCGGCGAGTGCCTCGAACAGCAACGTCATGGCGGACCGGTCGGGTCGCACGATGCTGAGCGGGTCGCCCGACGGCAGCTCGATCTCGGACGCGCCGAGGTTCGGGACGGTGTAGGCCTCGTAGTGCTCCGGGTCGAAAGACCGCATCTTGCCGAGGAGGTCCCGGAGATCGGGGATGCTGGTGCCCTTGTCCAGCGCCAGGTTTCGGGCCGCGACGTCGGCGAGACGGTTCAGGCGATCCGGGCGGAACAGCGTCGAGCTCGAGGTCACCTTGTCGATCGCGGCGGCGAGGAACTTCTGTTGGTTCACGATCCGGTCGAAGTCGCCGCCCTCGAAGACCTTGCGACTCCGGACGAAGCGCAACGCGCCTTCGCCATCGAAGTGCACCATCCCCACTTCATCGGGGGCGACCTCGATCCCCGTCTGAGGGTCGAAGGGGATCGGCTCGGGGATGCACACGTCCACACCACCGATCGCGTCCACGACAGCGCGGAAGCCGGCGATGTTCACCTGGGCATAGCGGTGGATCGTGAGACCGGTTACGCCTTCGACCGTCTCTATCAGATGGCGGTTCCCCATCTCGAGCGCCGAGTTGATCTTGCCCCTCCCGCCCCCGGGCATCGGCACGTACAGGTCACGGGGGAACTGGACCATCGTGATGTCTTCGCTCGCCGGATCGACGTGCGCCAAGATCAGCGTGTCGGCGCGCTCGTCGTCCTCGCCGGTGTCGGCCGCGCCGAGGTCGTGCTGCTCCTCCTCGGTGAGCCCGGCGCGCGAGTCCGACCCCACCAGCAACGCATTGAACGCGGTTTGCTCCGCCGGCCGCGGCAGGATGCCGGGGCCGCGGCCGTGGATCTTGGTCATCGTGTCGCGGTACTTCCACAGTCCGTAACCGCCGGTAGCGAGCAGGAGAACGGCCACCCCGAGAGCGATCCACCTCCAGCGCCGGCGTAGGCGTGGGCGTGTGCGTACGCTTCGGAACACCCCGTCGTAGCCGCGGGCCGCGAGGGACGAGCCGGTCTTCCTGAATAGGTTGCGCATCAGACCTCGATTATGGGCGGCGCAGCCTGCTACGCGGCCGCTACCACGCGGCTCGGGAGGACCGACCCGCCTAGGTCCGCCCTGGAACCCCCGGCTCGGTCATCGGGAAGACGTCCAGCACCCTGTCCAGCTCGTCCTCGGACATCACGCCTTGCTCGAGCGCGACCTCACGGATGCTCTTGCGCTCGACGTGCGCGGCCTTGGCCAGCCGAGCCGCGGCCTCGTAACCGATGTAGTCCGTCAGCGCGGTCACCAGCATCAGCGAACGCTCCATCAGCATCCGGTTGCGCTCCTCGTCCGCCATGATCCCGGCGACGCAGCGTTCGGTGAACGCGTTCACGGCGTTGCGCAGGATCGTCATGCCGAACAACAGGTTGAAGGCGAACGAGGGCCAGAACACGTTGAGGTCGAGCTGGCCGTTGTGCGCGGCGAGCGAGCAGACCTCGTCGAAGCCGATCACCTGGAAGCAGACCATGTTCATCATCTCGGCCATCGACGGGTTCACCTTGCCCGGCATGATCGACGAGCCCGGTTGGACCGGAGGCAGGACGATCTCTCCGATCGCGGTGCGCGGGCCGGACGACAACAACCGGATGTCCGAGGCGATGCGTGAGATCTCGACCGCGGCGTTGCGCACCGCGCTCGAGAGGTGCGCCATGTCGGCCCCGGACTGGGTGAGGCGGAAGAAGTTCTCCCCCCGGCGCACCTCGAAACCCGTCAAGGCTGCGAGATGGCGCACGACGGCGTCGACGTACGCCGGTTCGGCGTTGATGCCCGTTCCCGCGGCGGTGGCGCCGAGGTTGAGCTCCCCCAGGGCCGAGCCGGCGTCGCGTACGCGCGCGGCCGCCTTCTCGATCGCGGCCGCGTAGCCGGAGAACTCCTGTCCCAGACGTATCGGGACCGCATCCTGCAGATGGGTGCGTGCCGACTTGAGGACGCGGTCGAACTCGGCCGCCTTGGCGTCGAGGGCGGCCCCGAGACCGTCCAGCGCCTCGAGCAAGCCGGGGAGGAGCCGTAGCGCGCCGAGGCGGACCGCGGTCGGGTTGGTGTCGTTCGACGACTGCGCCATGTTGACGTGATCGTTCGGATGGACCCGCCGGTCCTCGCCCAGCAACTGAGACGCTCGGTTCGCCAGGACCTCGTTCACGTTCATGTTGTGCGAGGTCCCCGCCCCGGCCTGCCACGGGTCGATGACGAAGTGGTCGTCCAGCCCTCCGGCGAGAGCTTCGTCGGCGGCCTCGACGATCGCCTCGCCGAGGTCCTTGGCGAGGCGTCCCGTCTCCATGTTCGCGAGGGCGGCCGCCTTCTTGATCATGACCATGCCCCACACGTAGTCCTGCTGGGGAGGCAACCCCGAGATGGCGAAGTTCGCGCGCGCCCTCTGGGTCTGGGCGCCGTAGAGGGCGCCCGCGGGGACCGGCACCTCGCCGAGGGTGTCCCGTTCGGTCCGGTGGTCGGTCATCGGGACGGCGTCATCATCCATCGCTCAGGGGTCGCCGGCGGCGCGGTCGGAGCACAGCACCGGCAGCTCGCAGACGTCGAGCGAGCGCTGCGCCTGGGCGAGGCCGGTCGCCGTCAGGAGCACGCCGAGACCCAGCGCGAGGCCCCACCAGAGGTACGGCGACACTCCCCGGCGCGCCGGAGCGTCCTCGGACGCAGCCGGATCGTAGTAGGAGATCTCCGCCAGCACGATCCTGGCGTCCTCGAGCTGGACCCGGCGGACCAGGATCGGCACGGGCGCCCACGGGTTCGAGCCGCCGTACAGCCACGCCGGGGAGGACGGGTCCTTGAGGGTCCGGACCTCGATGCCGGCCTCGCTCAACCGCCCCGCCAGCAGGTGCGCGTCGATCTCGTGCTTGGCGACGATCAGCTCGACCCAGCCGGACCCACCCCCACCCCGGGCGGGCCGGACCGGCGGCGGCGGCAGGTCCACGGTGGTAGTCACGGCCGGCTCACTGCTTGCCGAAGATGCCGCGGGCCACGACCATCCTCTGGATCTGGTTGGTCCCTTCGTAGATCTGGGTGATCTTGGCGTCGCGCATGAACCGCTCCACCGGATAGTCGCGGATGTAACCGTAACCCCCGAGCGCTTGGACGCAGTCGGTTGTGACCCTCATGGCGACGTCCGACGCGTAGCACTTGGCGATCGCCGCCCAGTACGACACCTTGCCGTCGCCGTCCCCCGCGGCGTCCCGGTCGATCGCCACCGCGGCCTTGTACACCGCCAGCCGGGCGGTCTCGATCGCCATCGCCATGTCGGCGAACATGAACTGCATCCCCTGGAAAGCGGCTACCGGCTTGCCGAACTGCCTGCGTTCCGCGCAGTAGCCGGCGGCGACGTCGAAGGCCCCCTGCGCAATCCCGAGAGCCTGGGCTGCCACCGTAGGACGCGAGAAGTCGAGCGTCCGGAGCGCGATCTGGAAGCCCCGGCCCACCTCGCCGATCACGTTGCCGTCGGGGACGCGCACGTCCTCCAGGATCACCTCGCGGGTCGGCGAGCCCCTGATGCCCATCTTGTCTTCCTTACGGCCCAGCGAGAACCCCTCCATGTCGGCGGTCACCAGGAAGGCGGTGATGTTCTTTCCCTTGGGCCCGTCGGGATCGGTGACCGCGAAGTAGGTGTAGAGGTCGGCCGCCCCGGCTCCCGTGATGAACCGCTTCGAACCGTTGAGGACCCATCCGTCGCCGTCCTTGACGGCGCGACTGCGCATCGCCGCGGCGTCCGAACCCGAGCTCGGCTCGGTCAAGCAGTAGGACATCCGGTGGGTGCCGTTCGCGATCCCCTCGCACACGAGCCTCTTCTGCGCGTCGGTCCCGGCGATAAGGATGGGGATCGCGCCAAGTTTGTTCACCGCGCACATCAGCGAGACCCCGGCGCTCACACGGGCGAGCTCCTCGACGAGGATGCACATCTCCACTGCGCCGCCGCCGTAGCCGCCGTGCTCCTCCGGGTAGGAAACACCGGCGAACCCGTTCTTGACGAGGATCTCGTCGATGTCCCAGGGGTACTCGTCCTGCTCGTCGATCTCGGCGGCGCGCGGCGCGATCTTGTCCTCGGCGAGCTGCCGGACCGACTGCCGGAACGCCTCCTGCTCCTCGGTGAGATCGAAGCTGAGTCCCTGACCCATGCCCCCGATGGTATCCCTCGGCGACCCCGCTACTCGATAGGCTGCCGCTTCGGACGATCGAGGGAGCACATCTGGCGTGACGAGCACGATGGACGAGGTGAAGGCCGCGCTGCTGGCCGAGGCATCTACGGAGGAGCTCACGCAGCTGCCGTTGCCGGAGACGATGACCGCGGCGTTCGTGCGCAAGGACGACCAAGAGATGTTCGAAGGCATCGACTCGGCAGAGAAGGACCCACGGAAGTCGCTCCACGTCGACGAGGTGCCGATCCCGCCGCTCGGTCCGAACGAATGCTTGATCGCCGTGATGGCATCGGCCGTCAACTTCAACACCGTTTGGACCTCGATCTTCGAGCCGGTTTCCACGTTCGGATTCCTCGAGCGCTTCGGGAAGGAGAGCGAGCTCGGCGCGCGCCACGACCTCGACTATCACGTGGTCGGCTCGGATGCCTCCGGCGTAGTGCTGCGCACAGGACCGGGGGTCACGCGGTGGAAGCCCGGCGACGAGGTCACCGTCCACTGCAACTACGTCGACCTCGAGGGCGCTCAGGGGCACGACGACTCGATGATGGACCCGAGCCAACGCATCTGGGGCTTCGAGACGAACTTCGGGGGCATGGCGGAGATCGCGATGGTGAGGGCGAACCAGCTCATGCCGAAGCCGCGCCACCTGACGTGGGAGGAGGCCGCCTGCCTCGGCCTGGTGTCCTCGACCTCGTACCGCATGCTCGTGTCTCCCAACGGCGCGTGCATGAAGCAGGGCGACGTCGTGTTGGTGTGGGGGGCGACCGGGGGCCTCGGTGGATTCGCGTGCCAGTACGTCCTGAACGGCGGAGGGATCCCGGTCGCGGTGGTGTCGTCACCCGAGAAGGTGGACCTGCTGGGCGAGATCGGCGTCGAGCACGTCATCGACCGCGCCGCAGAGGGCTATCGGTTCTGGGACGGCGACCGCCAGGATCCCAAGGAATGGCGCCGCCTCGGCAAGAAGATCCGCTCGCTCGCGGGCGAGGACCCCGACATCGTGTTCGAGCACCCGGGTCGCCAGACCTTCGGCGCCAGCGTCTTCGTCGCCAAGCGTGGAGGCAAGATCGTCACGTGCGCGTCGACGTCCGGCTTCATGCACGAATACGACAACCGCTACCTCTGGATGCACCTCAAGACGATCATCGGCTCACATTTCGCCAACTACAAAGAGGCATGGGCCGCGAACCGGCTCGCGTACCTCGGCAAGATCCACCCGATCCTTTCCAAGACCTACCCGTTGGCCGATGCGGCCGACGCCGGGTACGAGGTCCAGCGCAACCTGCACAAGGGCAAGCTCGGCATCCTGGTGCTCGCGCCGCAGGAAGGACTAGGGGTACGGGACGAGGAGATGCGGGAGCGTCACCGCGGTCAGATCGAGCTCTTCACGCGCTTCTCCGACTGAGCCCGCGCCGGACGTCGAACGTCGTCGAACGGTGATCCAGCCCTCTTAGACGGGGATCGTTTCGACACCCAGGGTCCGGCACGTCGTGGACGTCTCCACGTCATCCTTGGCGGGGAACGTGCCGAGCACGTGGTCGGCGGCGTGCATCGTTACACCGAACCAGTAGTTCTCGTTCTTGAAGTGATGCAGGCGATGTGCCCTCCAGATGTAGCGGTAGAGACGGGAGCGCGGGCGGTAACGCGAGTGGATCAGGTAGTGCGTCCACTCGTAGGTGAGAAAGATCGCCAGCGCCGTGGAGGTCGCGGTCAGGGCGAGGTCGAGCGGCAGGAGGAGGAGGTAGAGGGCCGCGGCAGCCGGGATGACCTTGAGCAGGACCGGCAAGGGCACGAAGATCCATTCGGTCTTGCGGGGATCCTGATGGTGCTCGCGGTGCTTGCGGGAGACGAGCGGATCGATCTTCCTGCCGAACAGAGCGCGCGGCTTCCAGTGGAGCACGAACACGTGGATCAACCATTCGACGAACGGCTCGGCCGCTATCAAGCCGCCGGCCACGATCAGATCGGCGACGCGCCACCCGCCGACCGCGACGCGGGCGGTCAGGGCGACCGCGAGACACGCCGCCATGATGCGCGGGTTGACGTGCGATACGAAGAAGCGCGCCTCGGCGCGCAGAGTCGTCGCCCCGGCGCGCCGGGCATCGCTCGCAACCGCTTGGTTCATCGCTCCTCTCCTTCCGCCAGGGCGTCCAGCCACCGGCTCATCTCCACCGACCCCACCGCCAGCAGCCGGCGCGCCGCCGCCTCGGCCCCGGCCGCGTCCCCCCGCCCGACCGCGGCCGCGATCGCAGAGCGATCGACGGCGTCGTCGAGCTCCGGCGCGAGGATCGTGCTCACCGCGTCCACGACCGGCTCGTAGGTGCGCGCGAGGCTGTTGAAGGCGAGCCGGTAGGCGATGTTGTCGGCCCCGTCGACCAGCAGGTCCCAGAAGTCGAGGTCGCGCCGGGCGCGTTCCTCGGGCGTGCCGGCGGCCGCGACCGCGGCGGCCAGTGCCGCGAGCTCCTGTGCCAGCCCCGCCGGCGCCCGCGCCGCGCACCGGGCGGCGACGTCGGGCCCGATGCACGCCCTCATCTCGAAGATCGCCCGCACCACGGCGGAATCGACCGACCCGTCGGTGCGCACGAGGAGAGAGGGCAGGAGGTCGAGGCTCGCCTCAGTGCGGTAATCGAGCACCCGGCTCCCGCCGCCGTGATGGGTGTGGACGAGCCCCGCCTGGACGAGCCGCTGGAGAGCCTCCCGGACGGTCTGGCGGTTGACCTTGAGGGACTCGGTCAGCGCCCGCTCGGCCGGCAGGCGCGTGCCGGGGGGGATGTCGCCGCTCACGACGCGCCCGAGGAGCTGGTCGAAGACGTGATCGGCGGCCGACCTGCGCCGCACGGGCTCGAGCTCCACGCCTAGGACGCTACCGCGTGATTGGTCTGGTGGTCAAGCCACTTTGGAGCCCTAAGATCCCTCGCGTGGCCGGCATGCCCCGGCCGCGGCTTCTAGGGGAGTGGGTGCACCCGGTAGACGAGCGCGTCCCCCTGGCCCCCGCCGCCACACAACGTGGCGCAGCCGAGGCCGCCGCCCCGCCGGCGCAGCTCGTGGATCAAGGTGACGGTGAGCCGCGCGCCGGTGCATCCGATCGGGTGGCCGAGCGCGACCGCGCCGCCGTTGACGTTCACCTTCTCGGCGGCGTCGGCGCTGCCGTTGAAGAGCAACTTGGTCGAGTGCAGGGCGACCGCGGCGAACGCCTCGTTTATCTCCACGAGGTCGAGATCGCTCGGCGACAATCCCGCTTTCTTGAGCGCGGCTTGGGCGGCGAGAGCGGGCACCGTGTGGAGGTAGGGGGGCTTCTCCGCCGACATCCCGTGAGCCAGGATCTGGGCGATCGGCGCCACCCCGAGCTCCTCGGCGCGCTGCGCGCTCATCACGACCACCGCGGCACCGCCGTTGGAGATCTGCGACGCGTTGCCCGCGGTGATCGTCCCCTCTTTGTTGAACGCGGTGCGCAGGCGGGCTAACGACTCGTGCGTGGTTTCCGGGCGGATGCCCTCGTCGCGGTCGAAGACGACCGGGTCGCCCTTGCGTTGCGGCAGCTCGATGGGCACGATCTCCTCGGCGAAGCGACCCTCCTCCGCGGCCCGATGTGCCCGCTGGTGGGACCGCAGCGCCCACACGTCCTGCTCCTCTCGGGTTATCGAGAACTCTCGGTTGACGTCCTCCGACTGATCTCCCATGTGCTTGTCGGTGAACGCATCCCACAGGCCGTCGTAGATCATGGAGTCGACGATCTCGCCGTTGCCCATCCGCAGACCGGTGCGCGCCTTGGGCAGGAGGTAAGGCGCCTGGTCCATCGATTCCATCCCGCCGGCAACCACGACGGAGACCTCCCCGGCGCGGATGAGTTGGTCGGCCAAGGCGATGGCATTGAGTCCGGAGAGACACACCTTGTTGATCGTGATCGCCGGCACGCTCTCGGGGATCCCCGCTGTGACCGCGGCCTGCCGAGCGGTGATCTGCCCGGCGCCGGCCTGGAGCACCTGGCCCATGATCACGTAGTCCACCTGGCCGCCCACGACGCCGGCGCGCTCGAGGGCGCCGCGGATCGCGACCGCCCCGAGCTCGACCGCTGGTAGCCCCGCCACCGCACCGCCGAACTTGCCGATCGCGGTGCGAGCGGCCGAGACGATGACGGAGGGGGCCATCCGAGCTCCTTTCGAGTCTTTCTCCAGAGAACGATCCTATGCCGGTCCGCCCTGCGGCTGGTCTAGGAGACGCTGCTCCCGCCCTCGAGGACGAACGCGATCTTCACGTGCACCTTGTAGTTCGTGATCTCGCCGTTCTTGACGGTCGCGTTGCTCGAGATCACGTCGACCCCGTTGATGTTGCGGATCGTCTGGGACGCCCTCGTTACGGCATTGCGCACCGCGTCGCTGAACGAGTTGGGAGAGCTTCCCACCAGCTCCAGGATCTTTACGACGCCGCCTTCTACCTCGTCGGGCACCACGGCCTCCTTGCTCGATGGACGGACGCCTATGTCTATCGCAAAACCCGCTCCACTAGGATGCCCCGTCGAGATGCTGGACAGGATCGAACACATCGCGCTCGCGGTTACGGACCTCGACCAGGCCGTGGCTCACTACCGCGACGTTTGGGGGGTCGAGGTCTCGCACCGGGAACGGGTGGACGACCAGGGTGTCGAGGAGGCCATGCTGCCGCTCGGCGACTCCCACCTCCAACTCCTGGCGCCGACGTCCGCCGACACGACCGTGGCGAGGTTCATCGAACGCCACGGCGAGGGCCTGCACCACATCGCGTACGAGGTGGACGACCTGCCGGCGGCACTGGAGGAGCTCGCCCGGAAGGGCGTCCGACTGATCGATGAGAGGCCGCGCCGGGGCGGGCGGGGGCACATGGTGGCGTTCGTGCACCCCGCCGACAACCACGGGCTGCTGGTCGAGCTGATCCAACGGCCTCGTTGACCTCGTCCGTCGCCGATCCGGTCGACGTACCCGCGTTCGTCCATCCCCTCCGGAGACCGGAGTTCCGCAACCTCCTCGGGATAACGATCGTGGTCGCCCTCGGCTTCGGCATGGTGATCCCGGCGGTCCCGCTGTTCGCGCGCTCGTTCGGAGTGACCGTGACCGCGGTGGGCCTGGTGACCTTCGTGTTCGGACTCACCCGTTTCAGCTTCGGGCTCGTCGGAGGGCTGGTCGTCGATCGCTTCGGCGACCGTGCGTCGACGATCGCCGGCTTGCTGATCGTCGCCGTGTCGTCCTATGCAGCGGCGCTCGCTCCGACCTTCGAGTTGCTCGTGATCGCGCGTGGGTTCGGAGGCGCTGGAAGCGCACTGTTCATCCAGGGCTTGATGAACCGCGTCCTTCGCATCATCGAGCCGGCGGCGATGGGGCGAGCCATCGGTTCGTACCGCACGTCCTTTTTGATCGGTACGGGTCTGGGGCCGCTGTTCGGAGGGCTCGTGATCGAGGCCTTCGGGCTGCGTGCACCGTTCACGATCTACGCGACCGGACTGCTGGTCGCCGCCGCGATCGCCTGGTTCGCGATGCAGGGCGAGAGCGGCCGCACGCCCGTCCGGCGGTCGCCGGGTGACGCGCTGCGCGCGGCGCGCCCGTTGCTGCGCGACACGCGTTATGTGATCGCGCTGCTCGGCACCTTCGTCGCGTGGTGGACCATCTCTGGTCCCGGCCAGAACCTCGCGGTGCTGTTCGCCGACGGACCGCTGGGTCTCGGCAAGGGCACGGCCAGCTTCGGCCTGAGCATGCTCGCGGTCGGAGAGATCCTGATCCTGTTCCCCGCCGGGAAGGCCGCAGACCGGCGTGGCCGCCGGTTCGTGCTGATCCCGTCGCTCGCGGTCTCGGCGGGGGCGATCGTCGCCGTCGGCCAGATCGAGGACGCGCCGTGGGCGTACCTCCCTCTCATGGCGATCCTCGGGGCCGCCACCGCGGCCGCGTCGATAGCGACCGGCGGGCTGCTCGCCGATGCGGTCCCCCGGTCCGGCTCGGGAGCCGCGGTCGGGCTCAACCAGATGGTCGGGGACATGGGGTACCTGATCGCTCCCCTCTTCCTTCTGGGTCTCGCCGACGGGCTCTCCTTCCGGGTCGCGTACGTCGTAGGCGCGCTGCCCGCGGCCGCGGTGCTCGTCCTCGCGTTCCGGCTGCCCCGCCGTCCTCCGCCGGGGTCGGACGCGGAGGAAGAGGACGCCCGGGCGCTGGCGCCGAGCGAGGCCGAACCGCACGGCCCCGTCGGGTAGCGTCGGCCGGGTGGACGCGTACAAGGCCGCCGGGGTCGACTACGACGTCCTGGATGCTGCGAAACGCCGAGCCCTGGCGAGCGCGCGTGAGACCACCCCGCTGCTCGCCGCCCACGGCGGCGAGGGCCTGGACGAGTCCAGGGGCGAGCCCGCGTTCGTGTTCCGGTTGGGCGACCAGACGCTCGCTGTGGTCCTCGAATGCCTCGGCACCAAGTCGGTTGTCGCGCGCGAGTTCGCCGAGGCCGGCGGCGCCGACCACTTCGCCGACGTCGGGTTCGACACCGTGGCGGCCATCGTCAACGACCTCTGCTGCGTGGGGGCTCTCCCGGTCGTGGTCAACGCCTACTTCGCGACCGGCGCAGCCGACTGGTACGGCCGCGGGGAGCGGCTGGGGTCGCTGGTGCAGGGGTGGCGGGCGGCGTGCGAGATCGCGGGAGCGACGTGGGGTGGCGGCGAGTCCCCCACCCTGCCCTCGCTGGTCGCCGCGGGCGACATCGAGCTCGCGGGCAGCGCGGTGGGCTACGTGCCGACCGGGATCGAGCCGATCCTCGGCCGGGATCTCGCACCCGGCGACCGCATCGTGCTGATCGCGAGCTCGGGGCTCCACGCGAACGGAGCATCGGTCGTGCGGCGCGTCGCCGCCGGCCTCCCGGACGGGCTGCGCACGGGGCTGCCGAGCAGTCAGAGCCTCGGAGACGCCGCCCTCACCCCCAGCCGCATCTACGTCCCGTTGGTCGCCGGCCTGCTCGGGGCCGGGGTCACGCCCACCTATCTGAGCCACATCACCGGCCACGGTCTCAGGAAGGTGATGCGCGCCGACCGCGACCTCGCCTACCGCCTCGACGTCTTGCCGGAGGTCCCCGAGGTCCTCGGCTACCTGGCCGAGCGCGCCGGTATGGATGCGCAGGCCGCCTATGGGACGTTCAACATGGGGGCTGGGTTCGCGATCTTCTGCCGTCCGGACGACGCCGGCCGGGTCACCGAGCTGGCTGCCGCGACCGGATTCGACGCGCTCGACGCGGGTGAGGTGGAAGCCGGCCCGCGCAAGGTGATTCTCACGCCGGTCGGCGTGACCTTCGCGAGCGACGAGCTGAGTCTGCGCTAACCTCTCGACCCGTCTAGCGGGGCGACAGCGGGAGCGGCGAGGCGTTGTCGTTGCCCTCAGGCTCGGCGCCGGGACCCTCCTGGTCGCCGCCGCCGTCGCCCCCACCGTCTTCGGGGTCTTCGGAGGGCTCCGGCTCTGGCTCGGGCGGCGGCTGCGGCTCCGGCTCCGGCTCGGGGGGAGGCTCGGGCGCGGGCGGGGGCTGGTGCTCCTCCGCGGCGGCCTTCTTCTTCTTCTTGACCACCTTGAGCACCTCCTGCACCGGCTTGGGGGCGGGAAGGGCCGTGGTCAGGACGGATGTGACCTTGTCGGCGAGCGCCATCGGCAACAGGCCGTACAGGAACTCCGCCAGCTCGGCGCGGTCCACCGTCCCGGCGGTGAGGGCGCGGTACTCCTTGAGCTCGGCGCGCGTCAGCTTCAGGTCGACCCCGGCGACCCGCACGTGGGAGCGCGTGGCGGCACTACGTCGCTGGTCCGAAGACCCGTTCGCCGCGACACGGCCCGCTGAGGCCGGCGCGAACCCGGACCGCCCGGGGCCGTCGTCGTCGAACATCGCCGCCAACGAGACGCCGATCGCCGAGAACCCGAGGACCGATGCGCCCAGCAACGAGACCGCGAGCAGGCGTGCCATGCGCATCCGGGTCATCCGCTCCTTGTGAACGGCGCGCGCCACCTTGACCTCGTTCACGCTTTCGATCAAGGCCGCCTCTTCGGTGCGGACGTCCGTCTCGACCTCCACGAGGAGACGGCTGGCCTCGTGCACCTCGCCGGCCCGCATCAACGTCGCCGACAGGCTCAGCTTGTCGTCGACCACGGCCCTCGTCCGCCGGGAGAAGCGGTGCGCCGACTGGGCAAGCTGCCAGCGGGCGCGCTCTTCCTCGGCCGGCTCTGCGGCCAGCAGCTCGCCGAAGCTCGCGCGGAGCTGACGGAAGTCGGATACGGCGCGTCGGATGCCCATGACCTAGATGGTTCGACCTTAGCGCGGCCGCCCCTGCCGGGGGATGAAGAATCCCCTCCGCCCGGAGGGATCCTCCGGAGCGCCCATTAGACTCCCGCTCGATGGCCACTGAGGAGCGTCCCGGCGAGGCTGCGGTCCCGTCGCACCCGCTCGACGAGCGGCTCCAGGAGCTCGCAGCCAAGCGATCCCAGGCCCGGACCGCCGGAAGGACCGCCGGGATCGACCGGCAGCACCAGCGGGGCAAGCTGACCGCCCGAGAGCGCCTCGGAAAGCTCCTCGACGAGGGATCGTTCGTGGAGACCGACATGCTCGTCCGCCATCGCGCTCACGGCTTCGGCATCGAGGACAAACGCCCCTACAGCGATGCCGTCGTCACCGGGTGGGGCACGATCGACGGTCGCAAGGTGTTCGTCTTCGCCCAGGACTTCACCGTCTTCGGCGGCTCCCTCGGCGAGGTGATGGGCGAGAAGATCTGCAAGGTCATGGATCTCGCGCTCGCCACCGGAGCACCCGTCATCGGGCTGAACGACTCCGGCGGGGCACGGATCCAGGAAGGTGCGGCATCGCTCGCCGGCTACGGCTACATCTTCGACCGCAACGTCCGCTCGTCGGGTGTGATCCCGCAGATCTCGGCCATCATGGGGCCGTGCGCCGGGGGGGCGGTGTACTCGCCGGCGATGACGGACTTCACCTTCATGGTGAACGAGACGTCACACATGTTCATAACGGGCCCCGAGGTGATCCGGGCGGTCACCGGCGAGGAGGTCTCCCAGGAGCAGCTCGGCGGCGCCATGAGCCACGCGTCCAAGTCGGGCGTCGCCCACTTCGTCGCCGCAAACGACGACGACTGCCTCGATCAGGTCCGCTACCTGCTGTCGTTCCTGCCGTCCAACAACTTCGAGTCGCCGCCCTACTTCCCCCCGACCGACGACCCCGAGCGCGCCTGCGACGACCTGCTCGACATCATGCCGGACTCGCCCAACAAGCCGTACGACATGCACCGGCTGATCGCCTCGATCTTCGATGACGGCGAGTTCTTCGAGGTGCATCAACACTGGGCGCGCAACATCCTGTGCGGGTTCGCCCGGCTCGCCGGCCATTCCGTTGGCGTCGTCGCCAACCAGCCGCAGGTGCTCGCCGGCACACTCGACATCGCGTCCTCCACCAAGGCGGCCCGCTTCGTCCGCTTCTGCGATGCGTTCAACGTGCCGCTGGTGACGTTCGTCGACGTGCCCGGCTTCCTGCCCGGGATCGAGCAGGAGTACGGTGGGATCATCCGCCACGGGGCGAAGCTGCTGTACGCCTTCTCGGAAGCGACCGTTCCCCGCATGACGGTCATCACGCGCAAGGCGTACGGAGGCGCCTACGTGGTCATGAACTCGAAGCACATCCGGGCCGACGTCTCGTTCGCCTGGCCGACCGCCGAGATCGCGGTGATGGGAGCGGAGGGCGCGGTCAACATCATCCACCGGAAGGAGATCGCCGACGCCGACGACCCCGACGCGCGGCGCGCCGAGCTGATCGCCGACTACGGCGAGAGGTTCTCGAACCCCTATGTGGCCGCCGAGCGCGGCTACGTGGACGACGTGATCGAACCGCAGGAGACGCGCCGCGTCCTGGTCCGCACGCTCGACATGCTGCGTTCGAAGCGAGAGACGATCCCGCAACGCAAGCACGGCAACGTGCCCCTGTGAACGACCGTCGTCGTCCGAAGCTGGAGCTCGTCGGGATCGACGGCGGAGCGGACGAGCTCGATCGCGACATGGTCCTGGGCGCCCTCGAGGATCTCATCGAGCACGAGCGCCGGGAGCGGGTGTCGTCCATCTGGCTCCGCAGCTCGCGCTCGCAGGGCCGGCGCCTGGGGATGCTCGACTATCGCGACCGGTTCAGCCGCGAGGACGCATGGCGCCTGTCGTCCCGCTTCCCGTTCGGGGGGCGCGAGTACCCGGGTCTCAACGGCCGGGGCGACGCCAAGTAGCCGCCCGGCGCGCCGGTTGGGGGGACGCTGCTAGCCCGGGATCGTCAGGCCACCGCTCACGCTGAGGACCTGCGCGGTCACGAACCGGGCTTCGTCCGAGGCGAAGTAAGCGACCGCGCCGGCGACGTCGTCGGGAGTGGCGAGTCTCCTCAGCGGAGTCGCCGCGATCAGGAGCTGCATCAGCTTCTCGCCCAGCTCGGTGGCGCGGATCGCATCGGTCATCGGCGTGTCGGCGGGTCCCGGGCAGACCGCGTTGACGGTTATGCCATCGCGCGCGAGCTCGCGCGCCATCGTCTTCGAGAAGGCGATCACCCCACCCTTCGCCGCGGAATAGACCGCTTCGCCCAGAGCGCCGACCCGCCCCGCATCGGATGCGACGTTCACGATGCGTCCGTAACCGGTCACTCGGGCGCGACGGGCGATGAGGGGCGCCAGCGCGTGGGTGCAGTTGATGACGCCGGTGAGGTTGACAGCGATCAGGCCATCCCAGGTCGCGGGGTCGGTCTCGAGGAAGAACCCAGGGATGTCGAAGCCGGCGTTGTTGACGAGACAGTCGAGCCCCCCATGGGTGCGCTGGACGTCCGTGGCCGTCGCTCTCACCTGGTCAAGGTCGGCCACGTCCAAGGAGCGGGCCTCCGCCCATCCGCCGTCGGCGGCGATCTCACCGGCCACGCGCTCGGCCGCGGCTACATCGACGTCGGCGATCACGACCGCACACCCGGCGCGCGCCAGCCGGTGCGCGATGCCTCGGCCCAGCCCGGACGCGGCGCCGGTCACGACCGCCACCCGCCCGTCCGGGCGCACTAGCCCGGGTATTCGTAGAAGCCGCGGCCGCTCTTACGGCCCAAGTAGCCGGCGCGCACCATGTGCTCGAGCAGCGGAGCCGGGGCGTAGCGGCGCTCGCGGAACTCGTGGTGGAGCGAGGCGAGGATCGCGTGGGTCACGTCAAGGCCGACGATGTCCATGAGCTCGAAGGGGCCCATGGGATGGCCGCAGCCGAGCTTCATCGCCAGGTCGATGTCCTCCGGCGTGCTGTAGCCCTCCTCGTGCATCCTCACCGCATCGTTGAGATAGGGGAAGAGGAGGAAGTTGACGATGAAGCCGGCGCGGTCGCGGCAGCGCACCGGATGCTTGCCCACACCGCGCACCCATGAGGTCGCGCGTACGGTCACGTCGGCAGCCGTTGCGACGGAGGTGACGACCTCCACGAGCTTCATCACCGGAGCCGGATTGAAGAAGTGCAGCCCCAGCACGCGCTCGGGGCGGTCGGTCGCGGCGGCGAGCTCGACCACCGGCAGCGACGACGTGCTAGTGGCGAGGATGCATCCCGGCTTCACCGCGCGGTCGAGCTCGCCGAACATCGCCGCCTTGAGCGGCAAGTCCTCCGCGAGGGCCTCGATCACCAGATCGGCCTCCGCGAGATCGGCTAGCTCCAGCGTCGTGGTGATCCGGCCCAGCACCTCGTCGACGGCCTCCTGGTCGAGCTTCCCCTTGGCCACGGCCTTCGCGAGGCTGCGTTCGACCGCACCCTTCGCCTTCTTGATCGACGCCTCGCTGCGGCCCCGCAGGATCACCTCGCCCCCGGCCTTCGCCGCTACCTCTGCGATCCCCGACGCCATCACGCCGGTGCCTACGATCCCGACGGTGACGCCCGTGGCCGAGCCTTCGTCCACGGCTTCCTCGGGGATCGCCTCCACGACCTTCGACGACTCCGGCGCCTCGTACCGGTAGAAGCCTCGCCCTGTCTTGCGGCCGAGGTAGCCGGCAACGACGTACTGCTTGAGGAGCGGAGCCGGCGCATCCTGGTCGTCGCGGAACTGACGCCACAGCGCCTCGCAGATCTCGTAGCCGGAGTCGAGCCCGATGAGGTCCATCAGCGCCAATGGGCCCATGGGGTGTCCGCATCCGAGCTGCATGGCGGCGTCGATGTCTTCACGGGTCGCGAACCCTTGGTCGAACAGGCGAACGGCCGAGTTCAGATAAGGGAACAGCAAGAGGTTGGCGATGAACCCGGCACGGTCGCGACACGCAACGGGGCTCTTACCCAACCTCTCGGCGAAGGCGATCGCCGAGTCGACCACCGCTTGATCCGTAGCCACGGTGTGCACGAGCTCCACCAGCTTCATCACCTGGGCAGGGTTGAAGAAGTGGAAGCCGATCACCTGCGCCGGCCGCTTGGTCGCGACGGCCATGTCGATCACCGGCAAAGAGGACGTGTTGGTGGCCAGGATCGCCGCCTCATCGAGGATGCCGTCGAGCTGCCCGAACACTTGCTTCTTGAGGTCCAGGTGCTCCGGCACCGCTTCGAACGCGAGGTCGGATCCCCCGAGGTCGGCGAGGTCGGTGGTAGAGGAGATCCGCCCGAGGATGGCGTCGGCTTCCGTCCGCGCGAGCTTGGAGCGTTCCACCGCACGGTCGAGGCTCCTCCGGATGCGGTCATGTCCGGCGGCCACGGCGTCGTCGGAGATCTCGTAGAACACGACGTCCACGCCGGCCCGCGCGCAGACCTCGCAGATGCCCGAGCCCATCGTTCCGCAGCCGACCACCCCCACCTTGTGGATCTCGTTGCTCACTCGGACCCCTTCTCGCTAGCGGTCGAGCGCGGAAGCCTAGCCGTACGATTGCGGCGATGGAGAGGCGACGCGACGAGCCGTGGATCTTCCGCACCTACGCCGGCTACGCGAGCCCGGAGGCCACCAACCGCCGGTTCAAGTCCAACCTCGGAAGGGGCCAGACCGGTCTGAGCGTCGCCTTCGACCTGCCGACCCAGACGGGCTACGACCCCGACCACCCCATGGCCCGAGGAGAGGTCGGGAAGGTGGGGGTGCCGATAGCGCACCTCGGCGACATGCGCGCGGTGTTCGACGGCATCCCGCTCGCGGGGATGAACACCTCGATGACGATCAACGCCACCGCGGTGTGGCTGCTCGCGCTGTACGTCGCGGTCGCCGACGAGCAGGGTGCCGACCGTGCGGCGCTCACCGGCACGACGCAGAACGACATCTTGAAGGAGTACCTCTCGCGGGGCACCTACGCGTTCCCCCCGGAACCGTCGATCCGCCTCACCAGCGATCTCATCGTGTGGACGCTCCACAACAGCCCGCGGTGGAACCCGATCAACGTGTGCTCCTACCACCTCCAAGAAGCCGGGGCCGGTCCGGTGCTCGAGACCGCCTATGCGCTCGCGAACGCCGTCGCCGTGCTCGACGCGGCCGCCGGATCGGGCGCCGTGCATGCGGACGACATCCCCCGGCTGGTGGGACGTATCTCGTTCTTCTGCAACGCCGGTATCCGTTACATCGAGGAGACCTGCAAGCTGCGCGCGATGGCGGTCCTGTGGGATCGCATCGCGCTCGAGCGGTACGGGGTGCAAGACCCTCGCCTCCGAAGGTTCCGCTACGGCGTGCAGGTCAACTCGTTGGGGCTCACCGCGGCGCAGCCCGAGAACAACATCTTCAGGATCCTGCTCGAGACGCTCGCCGTCACTCAGTCCAAGAACGCGCGGGCACGGGCGGTGCAGCTCCCGGCGTGGAACGAGGCGCTCGGGCTCCCCCGCGCATGGGATCAGCAATGGTCGCTCCGCGCCCAGCAGATCCTGGCGTTCGAGACGGATCTGTTGGAGTACGACGACATCTTCGAGGGCTCCAAGGTCATCGAGGCAAAGACCGAGGAGATCGCGGCCGAGGCATGGGACGAGCTGCAGCGCGTGCTCGACGCCGGAGGCGCGGTCGAAGCCCTGGGCTACATGAAGGAGCGTCTGGTGTCGGCGCACGCAGAGCGACGGCGCGCCCTCGAATCGGGCGAGCAGGTGGTCGTCGGTCTGAACCGCTATCAGGAGGGAGAGCGATCTCCTCTGGATCCGGCCGAGGGTGGGGAGCTGACGTTCGAGAGGGTTGACCCGGCGGCCGAGGCCGAGCAGGTCGAGCGCGTGCAGGCGTGGAGGCTAGAGCGCAGCGCGCGCCCGGCGGCGGAGGCCCTGGACGCGCTCCGGCGCGCCGCGGCACGCGCCGAGAACCTCGTTCCGGTGTCGATCGAGGCGGCGCTGGCCGGGGTCACCACCGGCGAATGGTCGGGCGCGCTACGCGATGTCTTCGGCGACTACCGTGGGCCGACCGGCGTGGGCCGAGCGGGGTCGCGCAACGTGGGCACGGGCGAGGAGCTTCAGCGGGCGCGCGACCGCGTCGCCGCCGCGTGCGCCCGCATCGGCGTCAACAAGCTGCGTCTGCTGGTGGCCAAGCCGGGTCTCGACGGGCACTCGAACGCCGCCGAGCAGGTCGCCCTGCGCGCCCGGGACGCCGGCTTCGAGGTGATCTACCAGGGCATCCGCCTCAGCCCCCACCAGATCGCACGCGCGGCGGTCGAGGAGGACGTCCACGCTATCGGGCTCTCGATCCTGTCGGGCGCCCACGGCCTGTTGGTGCCCGACGTCATCGACCGTCTGCGCGCCGAGGGCGTCGATCCCATCGATGTCCCCGTGGTGGTGGGAGGGGTGATCCCCGACGAGGATGCCCGCAAGCTGATCGAGCTGGGCGTCGCGCGCGTCTACACACCTCGGGACTTCGACCTCACCCGGATGGTCGGAGAGATCGCCGAGCTCGTCGGGCGGACGCCGGAACGTTAGGCAAGCCGAGCAGGAACGCCCGCGCCGGCCTCGAACCATGGCACCGACGGCCACAGCGATCGGACGCGCGAACGGCGCCTCGACGATCCCGACCGGGGTCGAAGGCGAGAAGAGCCAGGGGGAGACTGAAGATGAGAAGGATGCTTGCAGGACTGACGTGTTGGGCGCTCGTGGGCGCGCTGGGCGCCGGCGCGAGCGCGGCCCCGCCGAAGACCGTGTGGAAGGACGACGTCGGCGACGCCACCCTTCAGGGGCAGACCCCCGACATCGGCTCGTTCGGGTTCGACCTCACCAAGGGCTCTATCGCCAAGGACAAGAGCGACCTCGTGTTCACGATCGGCCACTCCGCGATGCCGCCGAGTGGCACGCTGCCCGAAGGATTCCGGTTCATGTGGGCGTTCGCGGTGGGCTCCAAGACGTACCGGATAACGGCCAAGAGCGCCGATATAGGCAAGCCCGATCTCCTCGCCGGTCAGACGACCGAGCGCGTGGGCCGGGTGGATGCGACCGGCCACTTCCGGCTCGAAGGCGATTGCGCGACGGGCGAGACGATCGGGGTGCTCGCACCGCTCAACTGTCAGCCCTTGGCCTACCTTCAGGGCGCGTTCGATGCGGCCGCGGCGACCATCACCGTCACGGTCCCGATGAAGCTCGTCAAGGCCAAGCCCGGCTCGGTCGTGGGTCCCGGTCTCGGAGACGCGATCGCGATCTGCGGTATCTGCTGGGTGTCGCACACGGCCGAGCGGTCTCACCAGGACACGGTCATCGATCTCGCCACCATGTCGTCGACCTGGAAGGTCCCCCGTAAGTAGTCGGCCGGCAGGAAGGCCGTCGGCGCCGGCGAATCCATCGTCCTAGGGGATGACCGGTGGGCGACGAAGGAGGACAACGATGCGTAGGAGCTTGGCACTTGCGATCGCCGGAGGGCTCCTCGCCGGCGCGATGACCACGGCTCAGGCGGCGGCGCCCAAGAAGGTGTTCGAGGACGCGTCCGGCGACGCCGGTAACCAGGACGCCGGTCTCCCCGGGTTCGACCAGATGGGCTTCGACCTCGTCGAGGGCAGCATCGCCAAGAAGGGCAAGAACCTCGTCTTCACCGCCACGATGGCGGCGATGCCCGAGGGCGGGGCGCTGCCCGAAGGGTTCCGGCTCCTGTGGCACTTCAACTCCGGCGTCACCGAGTACCGCCTGACGATCAAGAGCTTCGACGTCGGCAAGCCCGACGCCCTCAGTCAGACGGGCACCGAACGCATCGGCCGGGTCGACGCCGACGGCCACTTCCGCCTCGAGAGCTTCGGGGAAGGACTCACGGCCAACACGCCCGCGTACGTCCCCGAGGGGTACCTCGAGGGTGCGTTCGATCCAGCATCGACGTCCGTGAGCGTGACCGTGCCGCTGAAGCTGATCAAGGCGAAGACGGGAACGACCATCACGGGCGGCAGCGGCGCCGCCGCGACCAGCGGCTGCCAGATCTGTTGGGTCCCCCATTACGCGGAGCGCTCCCTGACGCCCTACACGATCATCGACTCGGCCGTGATGAACGCGGTCTACAAGGTGCCCAAGAAGTAATAGCCCGAGACGACTTCCAGACCGGATCGCAGGAGGCTCGTGAGGTGCACACCGCTTCGGCAGCGCTGACGTACTGGGCGCTCTCTTTAGTTCTCCTGTCCGGAACGGGCACGGCAGCCCCCAAGGCCGGGCCCAAGACCGTGTGGCAGGACGCGCGCGGCGACGCGACGATGAACAACCAGACACCCGATCTCGGCGCGTTCGGGTTCGACCTCACCAGCGGGAGCATCGCCCGGGACAAGCGAGACCTCGTCTTCAGCATCACGCACGCCGGGATGCCCCCGGGCGGGACGCTACCGGAAGGGTTCCGCTTTTTGTGGGCGTTCTCGGTCGACGGGGCCGTCTACCGCATCACCGCGAAGAGCGCCGACGTCGGCAAGCCCGATCTGCTGGCGGGCGAGACCACCGAGCGGGTCGGCCGGGTCGATCACAGCGGCCACTTCCGACTCGAGAGCGACTGCAAGCAGAGGCCGGGCGTCGTTGTCCCGCTGCTCAACTGCAAGCTTCTCGCCTACGTGGAGGGGGCGTTCGATGCGGCGGAGGGGACCATCTCGGTGACGATCCCGATGAGGTCCCTCGCCGCCAGGCCGGGCTCGGTGATCGGCCCGATCCATGAGCGGACCCCGATCCTCTGCGAGGTGTGCTGGATCAGCCATACGGCAGAACGGTCCTTCGACCGGACGCGCATCGACTCGGCCACCGTCTCATCGACCTGGAAGGTCCCGAGATAGCCGGTGATCTAGGAGCGGTCGACAAGGTGCGCCCCGAGTAACGGGCGGCGCCCGGAGCGGCTGATAGCTTGACCGGGGCCTTCGGGCCCCGTTTCTTTGTCTTCGCACGAGGGCGCGGGAGGGCACATCGTGGCGTTCAAGATCGGCGTCGGCCTGTTCACCGGACAGGTCCCGCCCGCGAGCGACCGGGCGATCCACGACGATTACCGGGACACGCTGGACCTCGTCCGGCTCGTGGAGGAGCACGGCCTCGACGGCGCGTGGGTGTCCGAGCACCACTTCTCCGAGGACGGTTACCTGCCCTCGCTCACGGCGATGCTGGCGGCGATGGCTGCGATCACCACGCGGATCGAGCTGGGCACGGGCGTGGTCCTCGCTCCGTTCCACGACCCGATCCGTCTGGCCGAGGACTTCGCGGTGGTCGACCAGCTCTCGGGCGGCAGGACGATCTGTGGTCTCGGGATCGGGTGGCGCGAGGAGGAGTTCCGGGGCTTCGGCATCGATCCGCGCTCCCGTACGCGACGCCTGGAAGAGATCACGTCAGTGCTGCGCGCGGCGTGGGCGCCGGGACGCTTCGACTTCGAAGGGCGGCACTACCGCTATCAGGGTGTGACGGTGACGCCGAAACCGGCACGTGTTCCTCCGATCCTCATAGGCGGCTTCGTCGACGATGCGATCCGGCGCGCCGGGCGTATCGGCGATGGATACATCTCGTCCCGCGTACCTTCCGAACGCGCTCGGGCGGTGTTCGCCCTGGCGGCAGAAGCCCGCGCGGCAGCCGAGCACGAGGGTCCCCCCGTCGTGGCGATCCTGCAGAACGCGTACGTGACCATGGATCCCGAGCGCGACTGGCCGATGGTGCGCGCGGGGATCGGCCACCAGCTCGGGGTCTACGCCGGGTGGCGCGCCGGTACCGACGTGCCCGGTAAGGGCCTCGAGGTGATCCCCCCGGACGAGGCGTCGATCCGGGCGACCACCGTGTACGGGACGCCCGACCAGGTCGTCGAGCAGCTCTCACCGTTGGTCGACGTGCTCGCCGCCTATCCCGAGTGCCACCTGATACTCAGGCTCTACTACCCCGGCATGACCGCCGGTCCCGCGGGCGAGGCGGTCGCGCTCCTGGGACAAGAGGTCGCGCCGCGTCTCAAAGAGAGGGCGGACCGGATCCGGTGATGTCCGAGGTGAACCGTGGGCCATCGCCGGGCCTCGCGGGCGCAGTCGTACTGCTGCTGGCCCTCGGCGGATCTTTCCTGTGGCTCACCATCCTCGCCGGCCCGTGGTGGCTGGCCAGCGGGATGCTCGACGCGCGCGGCCACTTCGAGGCTGCCGAGCGGGCGCTTTCCGCCCCGGCCCTGAAGCGAGCGCGTTACGAGACCCTGGCGGCCGCCGCCGCCGTCCGGCGCGCCCGTGCCGGCCTCGACTCGCGCAGTCCCCTCTTCGACGTCGCCCGCGCGGTCCCGGCGGCGCGCGACGCCCTGGACGAGGTACCGGCGCTAGTGCGAGCGGCGGAACACTCCGCCGCTGCCGCGCGCGGCACGCTCAGCGTCGCCGACAATGCGCTGCGCGGACCGGAGCGCATCATCGTGGCCGACCCCGAGGACCCCAAGGGCGGGTCGAGGGTGCGGATCGACCGGATCGAAGAGGTCGCTGAGATCCTCGCGCGTGTGCGCGCGAACCTTGCCGGCGTCGTCAGCGAGCTGCGGTCTGTCGACCTCGGAAAGCTCCCACGCGCGGCGCGGCCCCCGATCCGCCGGGGCATAGAACGCGCCCTGGAGGGGGACGAGGTGCTGTCGGACGCGGTCGCCGGCTTCGAGGTCCTGCCGGGGATCCTCGGCCAGGACGGAACGCGCACCTACCTGATCGGGATGCAGAACAGCGCCGAGCTGCGCGGTCCGGGGGGCGCCATGCTGCAGTTCGCGCTTCTGCAGATCACCGAGGGCAGCTTCGAGCTCGACCCCAAAGGTTCGAGCGGCACCGTCTACAACATCGACATCGACCGCGAGCGGATCTCAATCGCGCTCCCGCCCGACGCCTGGTACGTCGCGGGCATCGAGGACGCACAGCGCTTCGGGAACGCCAACTGGTCGCCCGACTGGCCGCTATCGGCGCGCCTCACGGTCCGCTACGCGCAGGCCAGCAAGGACGACTTCCCTCGGATCGACGGCGTCATCGGGGTCGATCCGCTGATGCTCGAGGAGGTCATGAGAGGTATCAAGGCCTTCAAGATCCCCCGCGGGAACCTGATCTCGCGCAGGACCGCGGTTCCGTTCCTGCTGCATAAGGCGTACGCGTCCCACCCCCACCGCAACTCCCGCCGTCAGGTGCTGAAGCAGGTGGTCGACGGCTTCTACGAACGACTCCTCCGGCCGGCTTATCCCAACGGGGTGCTCCAGGGCATGGGGAACTCACTGGCACGCAAACATATGCAGATATGGATGGCCGATCGGCAAGAGCACGCGTTCATCGAGCGCATGCGATGGGGAGGGTCGATCCGCCGGGGCGTCCCGGGGGACTACCTCGCGGTCGTCCAGCAGAACGTCGGCGGCAACAAGCTCAATTACTTCGAGCGCCAGGAGCACGAGGTGGAGGTGGCGTTCGAGGGCCGGGACGCGCTGATGGACGTTCGGGTCCGCGTCCACAACGACGTGGTCCTCCCCCAGCCCCGCTACTCGCTCGGCGACTCGGACTCGTGGCACCGACCGATGCTCAACGTCTACGTCCCGAGGAACGCACGGTTGCTCGAGGCGATCGCTCCCCCGCTGCGCGTCGCGACGGCTCCTGCGGGCCCTCGGCCGGCCCGCCTCGACACCCCAGGCCCGGCTGCCTGGACGGACGGCGCGCCGGCCGAGCACCACGAGCGCGGGCGCAAGGTGTGGTCTGGCACCCTGGAGGTCCCGCCCCAGCGCAGCGCCGCGCTCGGCTTGCGCTACCGCGTCCCGGGGGCGCTGACCTCCGAGGGCGACCGGGACGTGTACCGCCTCATCCTCCAACACCAGCCCAAGGTCCATCCCGAAGCGGTCGTGATCCGTCTTAACCTTCCACCCGGCGCGACCGCGGTGCAAGCCGCCGGGTGGGACCGCGTCGACGGCGCGCTCCTGTGGCGTGACGAGCTGGAGGAGGACACCGTGCTGGAGGTCTCGTGGCGAAGGTAAGGGCGGCCGTGCTCGCCGCCGGCCGTGGGGTGCGCATCGGCGCGGACCGTCCGAAGACGTTGCTCCCGGTAGGAGAGCACGCTCCGCTCCTGCACTACATCCTCGACGGCATCCGCCGCGGGGGAATCGACGACCTCCTCGTTGTGACCGGGTTCGAGCCGGCGCTGGTGCAGGCGTTCGTCACCGAGGAGTGGGGATCGGAGAACGCCTCGTTCGTCTTCAACGCCCGGTTCGCCTCCTGGGGGAACTTCCACAGCGTGCGGATGGCCCTCGAGCAGTCGCCCGGGCGCGACGTCCTCATCGTGAACTCCGACATCGCGATCCATCCCGAGGTCTTCGAACGGGTGCTTCAGAGCGACGGCGATCTGATCCTGGCGGTCCAGCGCCGCCCCGACCTGGACGAGGAGGACATGCGGGTGGAGCTGGACCGGACGCGCGTGCGTCAGATCGGCAAACACATCAAGCAGGTCCGGAGCCACGGGGAATACGCCGGGGTGTCGCTGATCCGGAGGGAGGCGGCGCGCCTCTATCTCGATATGGCCAGCGACCTCGAATGGCTCGCGGCCACCTCGCTCTACTACGAGGACCTCTATGCGCGTCTCATCGGGAAGGTCGAGGTGCGCGCCGCGTCCGTGCAGCCGGGCGAATACGCGGAGGTGGACGAGCCGGCCGAGTTCGAACACGCGCAGCAGGTCCTCGAGCGTCACCGCGACGCGTGGGACGCGCGCCCCGCGTCCGAACGCAACGCCCAACCCGCCTGACGTTGGAGTTCCCCGAGATCTTCCTTCACGAGTCCGAGGACGACGACGAAGCCGCCGCCGGAACCGCCTTGGCCGCCCACCTGGTCGACCTGGGCATCGACGCCCCCTTCGTCCTGTCGTCGGTGCACGGCCTGGAGCTGGCGCAGGCCAGCGCCCGCGCCGGAACGCTCGAGACCCCCCCGGTAGGAGCCACCCAGAGATGGTCTCTCGAGATGGGTGCGCGCGCTCAGCAGAGCGACGCCGACGCGATCGTCGCGATCGGCGGTGGCCGCTGCCTCGACGTCGGCAAGCTCGCTGCGTCACGCGCCGGGCTAACCCTGATCGCGGTGCCCACCCAGCTGTCCCACGACGGCATCTGCTCGCCCGTCGCGGTGGTCCCGCCTGAGGGGGCGCGCTGCGGTGAGAGCCTCGGCGCGATAGCGCCCCGCGCCGTCTTCGTATCACTGCCCACTTTGCGCAAGGCACCGGTGGATTCCCTGCGCGCCGGCATCGGCGACCTCCTGGCGAACCCGCTCGCCCTGCGGGACTGGTCACTCGCGGTGGACCGCGGCCTGGAGGACGCGGACGCGCGGGCGTGGGATCTGTCGGTTGAGTCGTTCGAGAGGGTGGAGCACTATCTGGACCAGGACCCGACGGACCTCGCCGGGGACGGCCGCTTCCTCCGGGCCCTCGCCGACGGCCTGGTGTTGTCGGGCCTCGCGATGATCGCGTGTGGGACGTCCCGTCCCGCCTCCGGCGCGGAGCACGAGATCTCGCACGCTATCGACGAGCTTTACGGAGGGCGCGCCCTTCACGGCGCGCAGGTGGCGTTCGGCTGCCTCATATCGGTGGCCCTTCACGGAGAAGACACGGACGCGTTCCGCGGGCGACTCGCCCGGCTGGGGCTTCCGGAGCGACCCCGGGACCTCGGGTTCACGTCGGACGACGTGGTGAACGTGATCCAGTCCGCGCCGGCCACGCGGCCGGGTCGTTTCACGATCCTGGAGCAGGCGAACCTCGACGAAGACAGCGCGCGCGCCATCGTCGCCCGCGTGTGGCGCGAGGGCACCACCTAGGATGACTGGATGAGCCGCAGAGCGGTTGCGATCGGCCTCGACGGCTCCGCCTGGCATCTCGTGGACCCGCTGATCGAGCAGGGCGCGATGCCGCGCCTCGGCGCGTTGAAGGAGCGCGGGGCGAGCGGCACGCTCACCTCGACCGTGCCCACCTACACCCCTCCGGCATGGACGTCGGCGACCACGGGCGTGAACCCCGGACGCCACGGCATCTACGGGTTCGTAGCCACGCACGCGCAGCACCCCCGGCCCGAGCTGATGCATTACGGGATGATCAAGGCACCGACCGTGTGGGAGATGGCAGCGGCCCAGGGCGCTCGGAGCGGCGCGTATCACGTCCCCCTCACCTATCCCCCCCAGGAGCTCGACGGATGGATGGTCTCCGGGATGATGACGCCGGGTCACAGCGAGCGTCCTCCGAGGTTCACCTATCCGCCCGAGCTGGAAGGGCGTATCCACGCGTGGGCGCCGGGGTATGCGTGCGACGTCAGCGCTAACTGGGAACAGGACTGGCGCGACGCGTCGCTATGCGAACGCATCATCGCGTCACTTCAGCAGCGTTACGACGTTCTCGGCCGGCTCCTGAGCGATCACCCTGTGGACCTGGTCTTCGCGGTGATGGAGTCCCCGGACCGGCTGCAGCACGTCTATTACCGCTACATGGACCCGGCCGACCCTCTGTATGCGACCCCGCAAGCACAGTCGCTCCGTCCTCACATCGCACGCTGCTTCGAGGCGATGGACCGGATCGTGGGCTTGCTCGATGACTACGCCGGGGCCGACGGCGGTGTCATCGTCTGCTCGGACCACGGCTTCACCGCCTGGGAGATGAGCGTGCACACCAACACGTTGTTGGCGGACTGGGGCTACCTGCGGCTGAAGCCCGGGGCACGGGCGTTGCAGACCGACGCGGCGCGCCGGATCGTCCCTATCGCGAAGCGTTTCCTGCCGGCCAAGGTCGCCCGCAGCGCCAAAACCAAGACCTTCGCGGCGATCGACTGGTCGCGAACGAGCGCGTTCGCGACGCCGATCCCCCAGCAGGGGATCTTCGTGAACCTCCAGGGCCGCGAGACCTACGGCATCGTGCCCCCGTCCGAGCTCGAGACCCTCAAGGAGGAGATCGCAGAGCGGTTCCGGACCCTGTGCGGACCAGATGGGCGGCGCGTCACCGACCGCGTCTACAAGTCGCAGGACGTGTTCTCCGGTGATGCGCAGCGCGGCGCGCCCGACGTCCTTCCCGTGCTGGCCGACCACCGCTTCGAGCTGGACGACGAGTTGTTCCACAAGGATCCATTCAGCGACCTCCGCCACCTGCCCCGCGGCGCCCACCATCCCGACGGGATCGTCGTCCTGGCCGCTCCGGGAGTCCGCCCGGAGACACGCGTCGATGGGTCCATCCTGGACGTGACCCCAACGCTCCTCTACATGGCCGGCCTCAAGGTGCCGGAGGGCCTCGACGGGGCCGTCCTCACCGGCGCGTTCGATCCGAACGCCTTCGAGGATCGGCCGCTCCAGACCACTTCGGCCCTATCATCACAAGCCCGGGACGAAAGCTCCCCGTACTCCGAGGAAGAAGAGGCCCTGATCGAGGAATCGCTCAAGGGTCTCGGATACCTCTGATCCCACCGTCGTGGCGGACGCGTCCCGCGGGGCGGACCAGACTAGGAGAGAGATGGCTCAACCGGCGACGGTGATGCGGCCCCAGGGCGAGGCCGTCCGGAGACCACTCCAACGTCGCAGCGCCAAGCGGATCGCACTGCGGGTGCTCACCGACGGGATGGCAGTGGCGACCGCGTTGTTCCTCGCGTCGATCATCCGGTTCGAGCTGCTGGGAGAGGCGCCGGCTCGCACGGTCGACTACACGAAGCTCACTCTGGTGTTCACGCCTGCATGGCTGCTGTTGTTCTGGTTCTACCGGCTGTACGAGCCGCGCCAGGTCCTCGGTCCCGTGAACGAGTTCAAGCAGGTCTTCCACGGCGTCGTCGCCGGGAGCGTCGTCATCTTCGTCACCGACTCGTTGCTGAACCTCAAGCTGGCACGTGGGTGGGCGCTGCTGGCGATGGCCGGCGGACTGATCGTCGTCGGCGGCGAGCGGCTCGTGGTGCGCAAGGTCCTGCATTTCCTCCGCCGCCGGGGTGGGGATGCGACCCGCACCATCGTGTTGGGTACCAACCAGGAGGCTCGCTCCGTCGCTCGAGCGCTCGAGCGTGAGGCGTGGCTCGGGTACCGGATCCTCGGCTTCGTCGACGATACGAGCCCGGCCGGGCACGAGCTGCCGTCGGGTCACACCGTCCTGGGATCGACCTCCCAGCTGAAGGACCTCATCGTGGCGAAGAACGCGACGCTGGTCATGGTTGCGGCCTCCGCGTTCGACACGGCGCGCCTCAACCGCCTCTTCTGGGAGCTTCAGGATGTCGACGTCGACCTCCAGATCACATCCGGCACGATGGACCTCCTCGCATCGCGCGTGGTCGTGCAATCGGTCGCGGGCATACCTCTGCTCTACGTGCGGCGGTCAGGCATGGACCGCTTCCAGCGCACGGTCAAGCGCACGATGGACGTGGTCGGGGCCGGCGCGGGGCTCTTGCTCCTGTCCCCCTTCCTCGCCGCGATCGCTCTGTGGATCGTGAGGGATTCCCCCGGCGGGACGTTCTTCACCCAGCCGCGCGTGGGCCGCGACGGCAAGCCCTTCAAGGTGTGGAAGTTCCGCACCATGGTCGCAGACGCCGAGGAGCGGCGCGCCGAGCTGGAGCATCTATCCGAGGGCCCCGGGCTGCTGTTCAAGCTCAAAGAGGATCCCCGGGTCACCTCGGCGGGCCGGTTCCTGCGACGCTATTCGCTCGACGAGCTTCCTCAGCTGTGGAACGTGCTGCGGGGCGAGATGAGCCTGGTCGGGCCGCGGCCGGCGCTTCCGTCCGAGGTCGAGCAATACGACGACTGGGTGCGCAACCGCCTCACCGTCAAACCCGGCATCACCGGTCTGTGGCAGGTGAGCGGACGTACCGAGACGAGCTTCACCGATTACGTCCGCTACGACCTGTTCTACATCCAGAACTGGTCGCTGTACCTCGATCTGTGGATCCTGTGGCGGACCCTGCGAGCGGTGGCTTCGGCCGAGGGCGCCCACTGAGCCTCCCGTACAACCGCGTTCGGAGGTAGCCTTGGCCCCATGCTCGAGGAGATCCTCGTCAGCGTCGACGATCGGCCTGGGATGCTCGCGGACATCGGCGAGCTGCTCGGGCGCTCCGGGGTCAACATCGAGACCTTCTCGGCGTACTCCCATGACGGCCGCGGCCTGATCCACCTCGTGGTCGACGACGGCGAGGACGCGGCCGAGATCCTCGCGTCCAATGGGATCAAGGTCGAGGGAGCGCGCCGGGTCCTCACAGCGACCCTCGACGACCGCCCCGGCGAGCTCGGGCGCTACTGCCGCAAGCTCGCCGATGCCGGGGTGATGATCTCCGCCGCCTACCTCATGGAACGGTCGGGCGGCGAGACCGAGCTCATCTTCGCGGTCGACGACTTCGATAAGGCCAGGAGGGTAGAGCCTCACACGTAGGAAGGACCCGCTCCTCGAAGCAGGCCCTTCCCTCGTGCGGCCTGAAGCTAGACGGTGGTGCGAGTGGTCGTCGCCCCCGCGCCTTCCGCGCCGGCGCTGCCGAAGTAGGCGAGCACGGCGCCGGACACGAGGTGCAGGAAGTTGTCGGCGCTCCCCGCGCTGTTGATGTTCAGGAAGTCGAGAGCCCCGAGGAAACCGACGACCATGACCAGCAGGTAGACGACCCCCACGGCGAGGTTCGCCGACTTGGCGGTTGCGTGGGCCCGCGACGCGCCGAGCAGGGCGGCGCCGATGGCCAGATGCACGATGTTGTGCAGGTGGTTGACCGGGAACAGGATCAGCTTGTCGCTCTCGCCCCCTCCGGTGAACTCCTCGGCTACGAAGAAGCCGAGGATCCCTATCAGCAGATAGACGGCTCCGAAAACGAGAGCTACGGTCTGAGCCGGCGTCCTTGCCGAAGTTGCTCTTGTGGCCATGGTTCCCCTTCCCTAGGTGGATGGACGCGGTGGATATACCGCGGATCGTTCGTTCCACACCTCGGCCGCGGATTGGACGCTCGCCGCGACCGATGGTTACAGGTAACCGAGGTTGCGCAACGACTCCTCTATCTGTGCCTCCTCCTCGGCCGAATAGGGCTTGGCCTCGGCGCCCGCACCCGCGGTCTCGAGGTCGAGCCTTAAGACCTCCGGAGGTCTCCGGGCGATCTCCTCCTCGGACAAGAGCTCGGTCAGGACCCGCCCGTCGACCTCGGGGATCTTCAAGCCGGCCAGGTAGAGGGCCGTCGGCATGATGTCGTACAGGCTCGCGCGCATGCGGTCGGAGCGGCGCGCTATGCCGGGACCGGCCACCCCGAAGACGCCGTCCATATGGTGGAAGCCGCGCGGGAGGTGGCGGTAGTCGGTGAGGATCGCCGGGGAGAACAGACCCTCCGACAGCTCGTAGGAGTGTGCCCGGCACACCGGGAACAGGTCGGGCGCGCCGTCCGTTTGCGGGCCGTCCATCACGTCCTCCCGACGGTGGATCTCGTCGAGGACCGGCGCGCCATCGGCCGGATCGACCAGAGCCCCGAACCGCTCGGCAACCTCGTCGCGCACCGCGTCGTAGTCGCCGGGCGCAACGATCCCGTGAGGCTCGCGACCGCGCAGGTTCACGTAGATCCCTTGCTGCGGGTTGGGGGACGAGAACGCCCGCGTGCGGGACCAGTCGATCGTGCCCTGAGCGGCGCCCTTCGCTCTCCGGTAGAGCTTCTTGGGGAGGACCTTCTTGATCCTGCGCGCGACCTTGCGCGCCGCCGGCGATGCCCCCACGGCACCGGCGCCACCCACCGTCAAAAGGCCCCACTCTCGCAGCGCCAGGTTGACGTTGACGACCTTGTCCTTGGGGCCGAAGCCGTGGTCGGACATCGTTACGACGAACCCGTCGGTGCCGGCCCACTCGATCAGATCGCCGATCATGTCGTCCATCTCGTCGAAGAACCTCCACGCGCGCGCGCGGATCGACTCGGCCTCGGGACGGTCGAAGTGCTCGCAGCGGGGGTCGATGTACTTGTAGTGCACGTGCATGAGCCGGTCGGGCGCCTCGAGCACCGCGAACAACATCGGAAGGTTTGGATGGTCGTCGAGAAGCATCTGCAAGGCCCGTCGCTTGAGCGCAAGGTTGCGCGAGAGCCGGTCGATGATGGCCGTGCTCTTCCAATCGTGGTCGTAGTCGACGGGGATGTCGATCTCGTAGGTACCTACGTGAGCCGCGATGCGGTCGGCGAGATCCGCGGGGTACGTGAACCCCTCGGGGGTCTCGCCGCCCCCCTCCGGCGTGAGCATCCCCGCCACCGCGAAGCCCTCCACCGCCGGCGGCGGATAGGTCATCGGGATATTGAAGAGCCCGATAGGAGTGCCCTGAGCGTTGGCCGCGTTCCACAGCGCCGGCGCGGTGACGCGGTCGAGACTCACCAGACCTTTGCGCTGTTGCACGTTGCCGAGGGTGAACCCGAAGATCCCGTGTTTCCCGGGGTTGACGCCGGTGAAGATCGACGTCCATCCCGGTGGCGTGTAGGGCGGGACCGTGGAGGTCAGCACGCCGGCCGCGCCACGCTCGAGGAGCGCTTTGAAGCGAGGCATGTGCCCCGCGGCGAACGCCGGGTCCAGCACCGAGTACGTGATGCCGTCGAGGCCGAGCAGCAGGACCTTGCTCACCGGGCCAGCCTCACCATGGCCCGGAGGATAGCCAGCGCGACGAGCACGACCCCAACGACCAGTGCCGGGACGACGAGCCCGGTGAGCGGCCCGAGGACGAATACCAGCGCCGCCACATCGGGCATGCCCGGGGTCCCAAGGAGGCGGCGGCGCGCCAGAGCGCGCGCCAGCCGGCCCCCTGCGGCGCTGCGGGTGGGGGGCCGGTCACCGCCGGAGATCTCCATGAAATAGAAGGTCAGCAGCCCGAACGCGACCGCCCACCAGAACGTCGCCGGGTGCCCGAGCTCCACGCACCCTGCGCCGTCGATACAACGGGGAGGCCACGGGTCCCACAGGTAGAGCGCGAGCCCCGAGGCGGCGCTGGCCCGCCGCGCGCCGTCGGCGAGCTTGTCGAGCATCTCCCCCTTGCCGCTCGACGAGCCCGTCAGCCGCGCCAGCTTGCCGTCCACGCAATCGAGCACGAACGACAGATAGAAGAGAACCGCGCCGGCGATCAGCCCGGCCCGCCCAAAGAGGTACGCGGGGCCGACGAGGAGGCCGACCGCCATAGACGCCCACGTCACCTGATCCGGCGTGAGCCACCGCCGGCGGGCCAGGAACCTCACGACGGGGAACGCCACCGGGTCGACCGCGAGAACCGTCCAGAAGTAGTCGAGCTTCTTCTCCCCCAGCCCGGGCGCTGCGCCCGGTCCGGCCTCGGCGCTCACCTGCGGGCCGGCTCGTGGGCGGGATCGACCAGACCCTTGCCGCGCGCCTGCTCGACCGCGCCGACCAGCATGCCCGTGACCAGCCCGGGATCGCGCTTGAAGAGGGCGCGCCCCACGTTGAGGAGGAACAGCCCGAGGAGGCCCCACCACAGCGCCGCGCGGTGCTTGAGGTCCTGAGGCATGTTCTTGCGGTGCAGGTAGAACTGGTTGGCGAGGTTCATCCGCATGAGCTGATGCGAGGGCAGGCGCGACGTGACGGTTTGGAAGTGATCGCAGCGCGCTGCGGGGGTCTGAAGGAGGACGTAGCCCCGTCGCGCGACGCGATAGGTGAAGTCGACGTCCTCTTTGTGACCGTAGCCCGACAGAGCCTCGTCGAATCGTTCGACCTCGAACACCTCGCGCTTGAACGACATGAACCACCCGGTCATGTAGTCGAGCTTGCGCACGCCCGCCGCCTCCGAGACGCCCTCGACCCAGAAGCCGGGGCGCATCCTGCCGCTCGCCTCGGGCCACCAACCTCCGATCGCGAAGAGCTTGCGCCACAGCACCGAGATCCACGGAGGGCGCGCCGGGTGCATCGGTGTGGCCCGCACTCCGCCGAGCTCTCCTCCCCAGCGCGCGTACTCCGCGAGGATCTGCTCGTGGCAATCGGGTGCGAGCCAGACATCGTCGTCGATCAAAAAGACCGGGTCTCCCGAGGTGCGGTCGATCCCGACGTTGCGTTGGATGGTCAGGCCCCGAGGAGCCGGGTGGTGGTAATCCAGGGTAAGGCCCACGCCGGCGCACATGTCTTCGATCTCTGCGCGAACCGGCGTCTCGTCGCTCGAGTCCACGATGCACAGCTCCGCGGGGAGGACGGTCTGTGCCACGAGGCTCGTGACGGTCGTCAGCAGCTCGTGCGGCCGGTTGCGGGTCGCGATGATGAAGGCGGACCCTGCTCTATCGGGGGAGGACATGCATCACGAGGGTACACGCGCGGCCCGACGATCCCTGGCGACGCGCACGAGGAACCGCGGATTGCCGACCACGTAGCGGCGCCACATGCGCCGGGGTTCCTTGACCAGCCGGTGGACCCACTCGAGCCCCGCACGGTTCATCCATGCCGGAGCGCGTGCGACCTCTCCGGCCTGGAAGTCGAAGAATGCTCCGACCCCGATCCCCACCCGCGCGCCCGTGGCGCGCAGGTTGGCATCCAGCCAGCGCTCCTGACGGGGATTGCCCAGCCCGACCAGCACGAGCTCCGCTCCACTCGCCCCGATAGCGCGAACGACTTCGGCATCCTCTGCAGGATGCACATAACCGTCGCGCACCCCCACGACGTCGAGACCCGGGAGCGTGTCCGCCAGACGCGCGGCGGCGCGCTCCGCGACGCCGGGACGGGCGCCGAAGAAGAACACCGGCCATGAGCGCGCTGCGGCGGTCCGCAGAACGAGTGGCGTGAAGAAGTTGCCGTTCAGGTCCGCAGGGAAGCGCCGACCGTACATCCGTGCAGCCAGCATCACGCCCTTTCCATCGTTCAGCACGAGGTCGGCGCGCCGTAACACGTCGGCGTACCCCTGGTCCTCCACGGCAAGGTTCACAGTGTGGACGTTCGCGTGCGCGATGAAGGCCGGTTCGTCGCGACCGTGCAGACGCGCGACCTCCTCGAGCGCGGCCGACGGCTGGAGCAATGCGAACGGGATACCCAGGATCTCGATCGTCTGGTGAGAGTGCGACACGCGGGGAGTATGCCAGCGCTGGTTAGAGTGGCGGCTTCCATGACCGACAAACCACGCGTGCTCATCATCGGCGCGGGCCCATGTGGGCTCGGCTGCGGACACGAGCTCGACCGACTCGGCCACGCCGACTGGCGGCTCGTAGAGCGCTGGGACTACGTCGGAGGGCACGCGTCCTCGCATCTCGATCCGGCGGGGTTCACGTGGGACGAGGGTGGCCACGTGGTCTTCAGCCACTACGGCGAGTTCGATCGGATCCTGGAAGAGGTGATGGGCGACGATGTCTACCACCACGAGCGTTCCTCTTACATCCGCTTCGGCGACCGCTGGGTCCCGTATCCCTTCCAGAACAACCTCCGGCACCTACCAGCAGAGGTCGCGTACGAATGCTTGCTGGGCCTGATCGAGGCGCCCGGAGGCGATCCCTCGACGGACTTCGCGACGTGGATGCAGGCTACCTTCGGCCGCGGGATCACCGACCATTTCATGCGGCCGTACAACTTCAAGGTGTGGGCCGCCCCCGCGGAGCGCATGGCAGCTCAATGGATCGGCGAGCGCGTATCGGTGGTCGATTTCAGGGGCGCGCTCCGAAGCATCGTCTTCGAGGAGGACGACGTGGCCTGGGGCCCGAACAACCTCTTTTTGTTCCCGGCAGAGGGCGGCACCGGCGAGATCTACCGGCGCCTCGCCCAGCGCTACGCCGACCGCATCTCGACCGGTCGCACCCTCGTCGAGGTCGACCCCGAGGCCAAGATGGCGACCTTCGCCGACGGCACCCGCGAGAGCTACGACGTGCTCGTCTCGACCATGCCGCTCGACCTCCTCGTCGCAAGCCTCACCGGTTGCCCGGAGGACGTGCGCGCGGCCGCCGGCCGCCTCGAGCACAACGGCGTGTACATCGTCGGCATCGGCTACGAAGCCCCGTTGAAGGACGACCGTTCGTGGCTGTACTTCCCGAGCGACGAGACCCCGTTCTACCGGGCCACGAACTTCGCCAAGTACGCACCCTCGAACGTGCCGAGCGCCGACACCAGCCGCTACTGCTCGTATATGACCGAGATCTCCTACTCGGCCTACAAGGAGGTCGAGCGCGCCGGCCTCGAGGAGCGCGTGGAGGAGGGCCTGCGAGGCGCCGGCGTGATCGAAGGACGGCCCGAGGTGGCCACCGCGTACGTGTTCGACAGCGACTACGCCTACCCGATACCGACCCTCGATCGTGACGACGCTCTGCGGACGATCCAACCGTGGCTCATGAGCCAGAACATCTACTCGCGGGGCCGCTTCGGATCGTGGAAGTACGAGATCGGCAACATGGACCACGCGGTGAAGATGGGGATCGACACGGCGCGCCTCGTAGTGCAAGGCACCCCGGAAGAGGTGTGGACCCTCTGACCCCGCCGAACGTCTTGATCCTGGCGATCGACTCGCTGCGGGCCGATGCCGTTTCCTCGGACCGGGTGGCGACCCCCACCCTGGAGGCCTTTGCCGCCCGCGGCGCCGCGTTCACCCAATGCATCTGCACCGCGACGACCACCACGCCGTCGTTCTCCTCGATGCTGACCGGCTGCTATCCGCCGAAGCACGGGGTCAGGGGGCTGCAGGGATACCGGCTGTCGTCCCGGGTGACCACGCTGGCGGAGGCGTTCGGGCGCGCCGGGTACCACACCTTCGCCGAGGTCACCGGCCCTCTTCTCCCCGAGACGGGCGTCCTGCGAGGGTTCGAAGGCGCCCACCACCGCCAGGGATACCGCGTGCCCTTCTTCGGCTGGCGGGATGAGGTCGTCGCCAAGATGCGCGCCTATCCCGAGCCGTGGCTGCTCCTGCTGCACGTCTGGGAGGTGCACCGCCCGTTCCGCTCGCCACCTGATTTCCGCAAGCAGTTCGACCGCGCCGGGTACCACGCGTCGGTAACGGCTACCGACGCGGCGCTCGCCGAGGTGTTCGACGCGGCGGGTGACGACGCGCTGGTGGTGATCACCGGCGACCACGGCGAGGACTACCCGGACACGCGCTGGGATCAGCAGGTCAACCGTGCCGCGCGCATCGCGCGCAAGAAGCTGAAGGTGGGCAAGGTGTGGCCGTGGCTCGAAAAGAAGCTGGCGGCGCACGCGGTCGGCCACGGGTTCGCGCTCCACGAGCACCTCGTGCGCGTCCCGCTCATCGTCGCAGGCCCCCAGGTGGAGGCGCGGACGATCCCCGACCAGGTCCGCCACGTCGACCTGCTCCCTACGCTGGCAGAGTTGTGCGGCATCGAGGTTCCGGAGGGGATCGACGGGAGGAGCCTCCGTCCCGTGATGGACGGAGGCACGCTGCCGGAGGAACCCGCCTACATGGAAGCGGTCGGGGTGAAGCTCGAGGGCAAGCGGATCCAAGGAGCACGCACGCCCGATTGGAAGCTGCTGCTCCCCGGCGGTGGCAAGCCCGCCCTGTACAAGCTGGACGGCGGTCAGCCGCCCGACGAGAAGCACAACCTCTACTCCCGCTACCCGGAGGTGGCCCACCACCTCGAAGGATTCATCGCCACGATCGCCGAGTCCACCGTCGTGGCCGAATCCGGGATGACCGACGAGCAAGAGGCCGTGGTCGAGCAACACCTGCGGGTCCTCGGTTACCTGTAGACAGATGGTCGGACCCCCGTTCTTCATCGTCGGATCGGCCCGGTCGGGCACGACGATGCTCCGCTTGATGCTCAACGCTCATCCCGAGGTGGCCGTGCCTCCAGAGTCCCGCTTCGCGGTCGAGCTGTGGGACGGGCGGGATGAGGTCGACGCCGGCCGCTTCGTCGAGCGGCTCGCCGGGCACTCGATGTTCCACCACTGGGACCTGCCTGGCGAGGTGGTGCGCGAGGAGCTCGGTGGGGAAGGTCCCTGCAGCTACCGCGCCGCCGTGAGTGCTGCCTACGAGGCCTATGCGCGGGTCCACGGCAAGACCCGCTGGGGCGACAAGACGCCTCGTTACGTCGAGCACATCCCATTCCTCGCCCGCCTGTTCCCGGATGCTCGGTTCGTCCATCTCGTGCGCGACGGGCGGAACGTCGCACTATCGTACGCCGACGTCCCGTTCGGCCCCAAGACGGTGGGCAAGGCGGCGGACCTGTGGGCACGGCGCGTGTCGGCAGGGATGCGCGCGGGGCGCGCCCTCGAAGCGGGTCGCTACCTCGAGCTGTGCTACGAGGACCTCGTCGAGGACCCCGAGGGCGAGGCGAAGGACCTCTGCGACTTCCTCGATCTACCGTTCGATCCCGACATGCTCGATTACACCGAACGCGCGCGCGACGCGGTGCTTCCACGGGCGGCGCGCTTCAACCCGCACGTGACCGAGAGACCCACGGCGCGCACGCGCTCGTGGCAGGACGACCTGGAACCGATCGACGCCGAGATGTTCGAGGCGATCGCCGGCGGGGTCCTCTCGGAGCTGGGCTACGAGCGCCGCTACCCGCAGCCTCGGGCGTGGGTCGCGCTCGCCGCCCGCTTGGCCCGCAAGGGCGCCCCGATCGGCCGGTTGGCCGAGACGCGCCCGACGACTCCGGGGTGAGAGGCCGGGTCACCTCGCCGTGTGGACCGTGCCGTCACATGAGGTTCGGGGTGTGCAGGTCGGACAGGTGCCGAGCCTGGCCCTCGTCGAACCCCGCGGCGCGCAGACGCTTGATCCGATTCGCGTCCATCTGACGCATAAGGCCCTTCACCGCGGCAGCTCCTTCGCTCAGGTCCGACACGTTCAGGGACCCGGCGGCCATGACCGTCAACGATTCGCCGATCACCGGACTGAGCCCGGAGAGCGACACCAGCTTGGCGGCGCGCCCTTCGACCGCGGCGGAGAGCTCTCGCCGTTTGTCGGGGTCCAGACCGACGACGCGCCGGACGTGTGCGATGCCGAACCTGACGTGGCGCAGCTCGTCCCGGTGCGCGAGCCGCGCCGCGGTGGCGGTCGCGCGATCGGGCGCGTGGCGTTCGATGAACCGGAGGAGGTCGAGGAAGGTCCCTTCACCGAGGACGTTCAAGAGCAAGGCGGCGGCGCTGAAGTCCCGCTCCTCGAGAAGCGTGTGGAGCGAGAGCTCCGTGGATGCCAGCGCGTAGCCGTTGTACCCGCCGACGAGGGAACGTTTCGTGAACACCTCGACGTGGCGCGCTTCATCGTGGACGTGACTCGCCAGCCACAACAAGACCTCGACATAGGCGGGGTTGACCCTGCGCAGGAAATAGGACGGGACGTAGAGCGCCGCATACTCGTTCTGGGCGACGTAGGTCATGACCTGCGCGACGGCTCGCTCGATATCGTCGGGAAGGTCTTTCGCCGCCTCCCACGGGATGTCCACGCTCGCATCCCACTGCGCCGCCGATGCCCTTTCGGCAAGATCGGCTATCTCGTCGGTCCACATGCGGTCCCGCTCGTTGAGCTGCCAGTCGAAAGGTGGCGCGCCCTCTTCCCGCTCCGCCCCGATGGGCGAGAGCCCCCGGCCGCCTTCGACCCGGTCCGGGAGGGGGACCCGACGCCTCAGGTCGGCGGTGTGCAGCTCCGAGCCCGTGCGCAGCGGCAGTCCGGCGTCGCGATCCACAAGGTCGCCGGCAAGGATGCGCGTCGAGGGACCGCGCCGGACCCGGACCACGTAGGCGCGCCTCGGAACGTTCCCTTCGACCTTCTCGTCAACCACCTGATGGCCGGCCACCCGGGCCCAGCCGGGGAGCTGCAGCGCGGTCTCCCGGGACGCGGTGGCGACCTCGAGCTCGTGACCGACCTCAACTCTTTGCAGGCTCGCCTGCAGCAGCGTCTCGAGGCCCCCGCCGAGCTCCAGCTCGCCGGCGTCGCACCTCCGGACGGTCACGGCAGGTAGCCCTGGGCCCTCATGGCCTCCTCGAGATCTGCGTAGCCCGACCTGTCACCCGGGAGCCACCGCTTCACACCCTCGAGATCCATGGCATTGCGGAGCTCGGGATCGTTGTGATCCATCGCGAGCAGCGCGGCCTGCCACCTCTGCGCCAACTCGTCGTCGAACGTGGGCAGCGCGGTGAAGTTGCAGTGGTAGTAGGTCGGGCTCCTCCAGCACACCGCGAGCTCGCCGGTAGCGGGTGCGCCGTCGGCCACCAGGCGCGCCCAGGTTGCATCCCCGAGAGCACCGGCATCGGCCGCCCCCTGAGCGACCGCGCGGATCACCCGCAGCTCGGAGTCGCCCGTGTCTCCGTGCTTGCCGAGGTCGGTATCGAAGCGCACCAACTCGCACTGAGCGGCCACGTCCAGCCCGGCGCGTCCGAGGTAGTGGACGGGCAGGATCGCCGCGTGCCCGGAGTCCCTGCTGCCGAGCGCCAGACGCTTGCCGGCCAGCTCCTCGACGTGCTCGAACGGGGCGCTCTTGGGAGCGACGATCACCGTTGCGAACCCCGCGTCGACGTCGCGCATGCCGAGGATCCTGGTTCCTTTGCCGACCCGGTGCTCGGCGACCAGGAAAGCGGTGTTCGTGTTCCACGCGATGTCGACGTCGCCGGCGATCAGCGCCTCGACCAGCCGCTCGTAGTTCGAGTACAGGACGTAGTCGGTCGCCACCCCCTGTTCCTCGAAGTAGCCGCGGAACGCCTCCCAGATCGTTACGACGCGGGGGTGATAGGAGACCGCCCCGATCGTTACCGGCCGTCTCTGGGCAGCGCTCATGGAACCGGCAACCCGGTCAGGGCCTTACCTATCCAGCTGCGGAGCACGGCATTGGTCGGGGCCATCACCGCGCCCGCATGAGCGTCCCGGAAGTGGCGCTCGATCGGGAGGCTCGGGGTGTAGCCCTGGCCTCCGGTTGCCGTCAGGGCGAGCCGTGTCACCTCGGCGGCGGCCTCGGTAGCAGCGACCTTCGCCTCCATGATCGCGACGAGCGCGGTCGGATCACCATGCTCGCCCAGCGCGGCGGCGTCCCGGACCAGAAGCCGCGCCGCGCGCGTCTTCAGATCCATATCCGCGAGGAGGTGCTGGATGTACGGGATCTCGGCCAGCGAGGTTCCATCCGGATAGGTCCGCCCCCTCGCATGCGCTGCGGCCGCTGCGGTCGCCGCGGCCGCGATACCGACGTTCGTCGCGGCCAGCCCGACGAGGAAGCAGGGCGCAACCACCTCGAACACGAGGGCCACGCCCTGGCCGGGCAAGCCGATGCGGGCGTCGTTCTCGAGCGCGACGTCGTGAAGGCGCATCGCGATGCTGGAGTTGCCCGCCATGCCGAGACCCTGCCACTCACCTTCGAACGACAAGCCCGCCGCGCCGCGCTCGACCACATAGGCGTCGGCCGCGCCATCTTCGTCGGACTGCACCAGCAGCAGGTAGAGATCGGCCTGTCCTCCCGACGTCACGAAGCTCTTCGTCCCCGACACCTGCACGGATCCGTTGGTTCGGTGGACCTTCAGCTCCGGCGCGTAGAAGTGGGCCCCCGTCCCCCGCTCGCTGAACGCAAGCGTCCCCACGCTCCCCGTGGACAACGCGGCCGCGACGTCTGCCGCCCTGACCCCTCCTCCGGCCGCGACCGTCGCGGCGGTCACCGAGTGCATCAGATAGACCATCGCCGTCGACGCGCACGCGCTCCCGAGCGTCTCGCAGGCCAGCGACAGGGCGACGAGGCCACCCCCCGCGCCACCGAGGGACCCGGGCACGACGAGACCGAGCGCGCCTGCGTCGCCGAGGGCGCGGAGGTTCTGGGCGGGGAACTCTCTCGTGGCGTCGACCGCGGCGGCCGAAGGCCTTATCCGGTCGGCCGCGACCGCCCGGATGGCAGCTTGGATGTCATCGATGCTCGGCACGACTGGGAACCCTCCTCGTTCGAAAGGAAAGACGAGCGCCGCCCCGACCGGGCGACCACCTGCACGGTCGCTCACCGAAGCCTCACGGCACTCACCTCCCAACCAGGGCTCACCAGGGTTGAGAAACCTACACGGTGGGCCGCTGCCGGAAGGATCGGCGCAACCCGCCGAGCGGCTGGGGAACGCGCCCTGTCGGCACGGCGGGCACGCCGGGCGGACGGGTCGCCGACTTAGGATGCGGCCGTCCCCATCCCAGAGGAGCCCCATGGCCGAGCGCGCGACCTCCCCTCACGACATCGCCGGCAGGATCGCCGGCTTCGAGCGCTGGCATTACCGGTTCGAGCTCGACGGCCACGTCACGCCGATCGCCGATCCGACACGGGTCAACCGGCACCGCCAACGCAAGCGGTACTTCTTCGACCCGATGGTGGGGTTGTTCGACGGGTCACTCGCGGGCAAGCGGGTGCTCGATCTCGGGTGCAACGCGGGCTTCTGGTCGCTCGCGGCGATCGAGGCGGGTGCCGGCTTCGTCCTCGGGATCGACGGACGGCAGATGCACGTCGACCAGGCGAACCTCGTGTTCGAGATAAAGAAGGTCGAGCCGGCGCGCTACCGTTTCGAGGCGGCCAACGTGTACGACTTCGACCTCGCCCGCTTCGGCCCGTTCGACATCGTGCTGAACCTGGGGCTCATGTACCACATCAGCAAGCACGTCGAGCTGATGGAGAAGATCGCGGACGTGAACGACGACCTCATGGTCGTGGACACCGGACTGGCGAGGATCCCCGGCTCGTACCTCAAGATCCGTTACGAGAACGTCGAGAGCCCGCGCAACGCGGTCGACTACGAGCTCGTCATGTCGCCGACCCAGAAGGCCGTCCACGACATCGCCGGGCAATTCGGGTACCGGGTCGTCACCCTCAAACCCGAGTTCACCGACTGGACCGGCTCGCGCGAGTACCGCTACGGCCGGCGGCGCGCCTTCCTATGCGCCAAGCAGACGGACCTGGGAGGTCTCCGGGCGCCGACCGAGCCGGTGCGCTCGCGCCCGCAGCTGCAGGACCTCTCGTGGGCCGCGCAGAAGTACGCGGGGCGGGCCCGCAAGAGGCTCCTCGGCCGCTAACCCGGGTCCCGACGGTCCTCAGCCGGGGACGAACGACAACCGCACGTTCCTGCGGGGGTTGTCCCGGTTGGGATCGACCAGCACGACGCTCTGCCACGTACCGAGGGCGAGCCGACCCTCCACGACCGGCAGCGTGACCGACGGCGCCAGGAAGGCGGGTAGGACGTGGTCGGCCCCGTGACCGGGCGAGCCGTGGCGGTGGGCGTAACGGTCGTCCCGCGGCAGGAGCCGGTCGAGCGCATCCTGCAGATCGCTCTCGGTGCCGGAGCCCGTCTCGATGACGGCGAGGCCCGCGGTCGCATGAGGGACGAAGACGTGGACCAGGCCTTCGGCTCCCGCAGCTGCAGCGAACCGTTCGACCTCGGTCGTCACATCGCAGAACGTCCGGGTCGACATGTCGAGCGCGAGCACCTCAGTCTTCATCGAGCGCGTACCCCAGCTTGTCCATCGTCGGGCGTATCAGAGGAACGACCGACCGTATCTCCTCGGGATTCTCCCGCCTCCATTTCCCGCGTTCGGGGGGCGTAACGGTATTGATCGGCTCGAGGCGGCGCGCCTTGGCGCGCACGGCATCCTCGAGAGGTAGATCCAGGAACGCCATCAACCGCTCGGTCTCTTCGACGGGACGCTCCACCAGGTCTTCGTAGGAGAGCTCGATCCACCGCTGGGGGTCCACGCCGGCGGCCGCTTCGAGAGCGAGCTCGTTCGACGCGCTCCACTGGCGCGCGCACACGACCTCCAGGGGACCGTCGAGGTCGTCCCGCCAGCCCGGGTAGAGCACGAACTTCCACCATGCGGGATCGACGCCGGGAATGCGATGAGGTTCGGGAAGCCGGTACGTCCGGTACCGAGGCGAGCGCCACGCGTTGATCAACGAATTGACGTTGTCGCGCCCATCGCGCTTGAGGAAGACGAAGCGGGCGTCGGGGAAGAGCGCGTCGACCCATCCGATGCGCACGACGTTGCGCGGAGCCTTGTCGAGCAGGCGGTGACGCACCCCGGAGATCAAGAAGAACGACCTGCGGATGCGCGCTGCTTGAGCAGGGGTCAGGTCGTCCGGTGTCAGCACGTTCGAGGTCCACCCCCGCAGCGCGGGGTGATGGTCGGCCTCCCAGATCTCGTGGCCCTCCCCGGGCCACCGGCGGATGCGCGGCGACGCCGCCACGATGACCGTGAGGAGCGACGTCCCCGACCGCGGCGCGCCGACGATGAAGATGGGACGGTCCAGGCGCCCCCCGAGGACGTACGCGGGCAGGTGCGCCGTCTGGCGGGCCCGCAGAATGACGCGACTGAGGCGCTGGCGCGCCGTGGGGTTCGGCGCGGTCCTCAGGCTGCGACGGACGGCGCGCCGGTCTAGCGACATCGGCGCTCGAAACGGGACGTCACGAGCGTCTCCGGCCGGCGCGCCCCACGCGCGCCCGGATCTGCTCCCACACGTAGCGCTCCTCGGCATCGACCCCTAACGCGCGCAGGACCAGCACGTATACGACCCCGGCCAGGGCGACTCCGGCTGCTTCGAGCCAGCGGTCACCGCCGGGTACGAGCCGCCACGCGAGGAGGGTCGCGGCACCCGCAGCGGTTGCGGCGACGGGCTTGAGGAACGACCTGCCGAAGGGTTGCACCCCCACGAGTATCTTCGCCTGGATGACGCGCGCGGTGTTGACGACCGCGGTGACGATCGCGTCGACGACGGCCATCCCGACCATGCCGTGCTCGGGCACGATCCAGAAACCGAGCCCGGCGTACAGCGCGACGCCGGCGACCGAGTTGATGAGGTTGACGACGGGACGACCGGTCATCGACAGCACGTAGCCGGTGGGACCGGTCCCCGTATAGAAGAGGTTGCCGGCGGCAAGGATGGCCACCACGGGAGCGGCCTCCACGGCGCTCGGCCCCCCTGCTATCCGTGCGAACAGGTCGGGTTCAAGGATCAGCGCGGCGAACACCGGGAACGAGAAGGTCGCGACCCAGCGGGTGATCGTCTTGTAGAGCGACTCGAGCCGCTCCATCTCGCCCTTGTGATGCAGCTCGGATACGACCGGCGCCCAGATGTTCAGGATGCCGCTGAGGAAGACGCCGCCGGGACCCTGGATCGAGAGGGCGAGCCCGAACAGGCCGACCTCGCGGTCCGAGCGCAGCACGCCCAGGAGGAGGACCCCCAGCCCGAGCGCCTGGATGCCGAGCAGGGACGCTCCCGCCTGCGGCAATGCGAAGCGCACCATGGGACCCGGCTCGCCGTGGGGGGCCGCGGCGCGCTCGTCCGCGGTGAGGATCCTGCGGAAGTACCAGATACCCGCGAGGGTGCCCAGGCCGATGCTGACCACCAGGCTCGAGACCGCTCCGACGACCTCGAAGCCCAGCGCGAGCGCGCCGACGCCGAGCGCGAACCGGGCGAGCGGCTGGATGATGTTGCCCACGATCACCGACGGGACCATGGTTCGGTACGCCTGGGTGCAGTAGCGCAGCACCTGCATGAACGCGAACAGGGGTATGTACGCCGCCCCGATGCGGAACAGCTCGGCGAGCTCGGCTCGGTCCGAGGGGCTCTCCTGGAACATCCCCGCGAGCAGGGGCGCCGATAGCACGAACGCGACCGTGACGATCGCCGACGCGATCGCGCTTCCGGAGAGGCCGACCCGCGCCGCTCCTCGCACTCCCCCATGGTCGCCGCCGGCGCGAGCGCGCGCGATCCAGCGCATGGCAGCGTAGTTGAAACCGGCCAGACCGAGCTGGCCCGCGATCGCCAGGACCTGGGCCACGATCCGATAGAGGCCGTACGCGGCGGCGTCGAGCAACCGGAACGCGATGAACGTGAAGAGCGACGACACGCCGCGCGCCGAGATCTGGCCGACGATCTGCACACCGCCGCCGCGCGCCACCGTCCGCACGTCTGCGGCGGCCTCGCCGGACAGGCGGCCCGCGCCGGGGTCGGGTGCGGGGGTCTCGGGATCGGTCACGAGGGATCGTCCCGCGCTTTGCGGCCGCCCGTCTTCCACGGCAGCAGCGGCGCGCCCAGGGACAGCGTGCCTGCCGTCGCCAGTCCGATCAGGAGCGAGATCGTCAGGTCGTAGACCGGCTCGACGTAGAGGCTGAGGATCACCGCGTGCGCTCCCGCGGTCACGATCGAAGCGGCCGCCAGGGTCGAGAAGAGTCGCTCGTCTCCCTTCAGGACGACCGCCCCGGCACGCGCGTGGAGACCCGCCGCGACGTACAGCGCCACGATCAACAGAAGGCCGGGAACGCCGGTGCGGAACAGATAGTTCAAGAAGGTCGAGTGGGTGCCGGCGGGCGGTATGTAGCGCCCGCCCGGCGACACGTTGCCCTCGTCGTCGCGCGGCCGCTCCGTCCCGTAGCCGAGCAGCACGTGGATCCCGTCGACCTTCTCGACGGTGTCCTCGTAGAGAGCTCGGCGCGTCCCGATGCTGCCTTCGGCGCCGGCGCGCGCGTGGAGCGGATCGTCTCCGTAGCGCCACACGAAGACCACGGTGAGGACGACGGCGCCGGCGGCGAACGCTCCGAGCACCTGCAGCTTGCGACGACCCGCCAGGCGCCCGTCGACGAGGAGATAGAGGATGCCGAGGGCGATCGCGATCCATGCGCCGCGAGCGAGCGAGAACCCCGCACCGAAGAGGCACGAGGCGGCTCCGATGCGGCCGAGCAGCTTCCTCCTGCGATCGCCGGACCACGCGAGGAAGAACGTGAGGGGGAAGACCGCGGCGCAGGCACCCGCATAGGTCAACGCGTTGCGCGGGAGCGAGCGCAGACGCGGCACGACGTTCGCCGGAGCGAGACCGACGTTGTCGTACGCGAGCTCGATATCCAGTCGCCGGAGGTCGTCGGCGACGTCGCGGGCGGACCCATCGAAGCGCACGACCAGCTCGTTCTCGTACGCCCCGAACCGCGGCTTGAAGACCTCGAAGTCGGGGATGCCCTCGATCCGGGCGCGTACCAACCTGCGCTTGAGCTGGCGCGCACCGGAGTCGTTGGCGAACGCGTACTTGATCATCCCGGTGATGTTCGGGAACGCGTTCACCCCGTACGCCTCTTCGACCCGCTCACTCACGTCGGTGTTCTGCAACGGCTGGATCGGAACGCCGACCCATTGCACGAACACCCCCACCGACAGGACCGTGACGAACAACGTCAGCGCGGCTACCGCCTGCACTCGTGCCTCGAGGTCGCGCAGCTGGTCCACGACGGCAACGATCACGACGCTGGCGATGCCTTGCATGCCGGCGAGCAGCAGGAAGTGCTTGAAATCGCTGCGGGTGATGACGAGCACGCCGAGGCAGGTCCAGAAAGCGAGCCCGAGGGGGATGACGAGCCATCTCCCTCCCCGCGGGAACCGGCGTTCGCGCGCCACCAGGTAGATCCACCGCAGCGCGACCGCGGTCCACCCCGCCAGCACCACGAACGGCAACATGTCGACGAGCCATCCCGCCACGCCGAAGAACAGCGGCGAGACGAGGGCCAGGGGGAAGGGCAGCACCAGGGCCGCGGCTGCAGCCGCGGCGGTGAACAGCCACATCGCCACGACTCCGCCTACGAGCGTCTGGGTCCCCCATGCGACGAGTCCTCCCGCCAAGCACGTGGCGGTTACAACCCAGAGGAGCCGAGCGCTGCGGCCCGGCGATCCCGCCGGGAGACGATCGAGCAGCCTTGCTCCGCGCACGGGTGGGGTCAACCAGATGCCGCGGTCGAGGGACCGGCGCGCCGGACGGCGACGAACGCGGCGGTGCCGCCGGCCGCGGTCAGGCCGAGCGCGATCCACGCGCGGCCGGCCGACAACGGTGAGCGCGCGACCGCCAGAACCACCGTCGCCGAGGCCACCACCAAGCAGGCCGACAGCGCAGGACCGATCGCGAGGACGTCGACGACGCGCGCGCCGAAAAGGAACCAGGAGGCAGCGAGGATCCCGGGCAGCGCCACGGCAAGCAAGCCGAGCGCGGCCCTCACCAGGTTCGCAAGGCCCGGGTCGGGTGGCGCGCCGGGGGCGTCGGCGGCGCTCGGGTAGGGCGGTTGGGCATCTCCGGCGAGCACATCGATCCGGCCGTCGTGAAGGGCCCAGACGTCGATGCCGTCGGCATCCGGCGCGGGGCTTTCGCCGGACGCGATCGGAGCGTTCGGACCGACCTCGTTGAACACCGCGGCGACGACCACGAGGGGATCGTCGTCGCCACCGGTCTCGTAGATCTCGTCGAGGGATGCCTCGGATAAGTCGTCGTAGGCGCGGTTGCCCGTCACCGTCGGCTCGTCGTTCAAGAACGACGCGAGCGCGCCCTGGTACACGTGGCCCCGGTCGACCTGCCCATCGGGCAGCCCGTGACGCGCGGTGTTCCCGTTGAGCTGGGTTATGCCCCACACCTGAGCGAGCGTCTCGATCTCGGGGGGCCTGGCGTCGCTCACGAACACGACGGGGCGATCCCTCTCGTCTACCGCGGCGAGGTTTGCGTTCAGCAGGCCGAGGTCGGCGCGCTTGCGATTGGTGAGCCAGCCGCGATCGGGGTCGCTCCAGCCCGACGCTGCGAGGCCGGTCGAGAGGTTCGTCACGAGAACGACGGCGATCGCCGCGACCCCAACGAGAGCGAGTCGGTGCGGCCCGCCGCGTCGCCCGAGGTCGATGAACAGCCGCAGGGCGAAGTACGCGCCGAGCCCCACGAGCAGCACCCACGCCAGCGTCGTGTTGAAGAAACGGAAGTAGGGATATCTGAGCCCGGCGAGGAAGCCGAAGATGCCGAGCAACGGGCCCAGCCATACGACCGCGATCCGAGCGAGGTCGTCCTCGGCCCACCGGCGCCCTGCCGCCAAGAGTCCCACCAGACCCGCCGCGAGCAAAGGGCCGTTCAGTACGGGGCGCATCGCGGCCACCCACTGCTCGAGGCGCGCGTAGAAGAAGCTCTTCTGGTAGGGGAACACCAGAGCCGACTCGCTCAGTGGCGCCGGCTCGCCCCAGATGCCGAAGGTCCACACCAGATAGGTGACGATCGCGGCGGCCAGCGCGACGGCGAGCATGGGCCCGTCCGCCATCACCACGCGGCGCACGCGCGCGCCGAGGTCGTGCTCACCGGCCGGTGACGGGGCGACGACGAGACGCGCCAGCGCGATCCCGCCCAGCATCAATCCGAAGATCGCGAGCGTGGTGGTATGCGTGATCCCGGCGACCGTCAGGAAAGCGAACAGACCGGCGCGGCCGGCCCACGACCGGCGCGCCGGTCCCAGGAACCACAACGCACCCGCTAGGAAGAAGACACCGAGGAGGTTGTCGAGGTAGCCGACGAACGGCGGGGTCAGCATCATCCCGCCGGCGCCGAGCGCTACCGCGTGCCACAGCAGCGGATCCGGGCGGGCCCGATACGCGAACCCGGCAAGGAGCAGCGCCGTGAGGACCGGGACCACGACCATGATGACTGCGATCGCCGAGCGCACGTCGATGTCCGCCACCCGGCCGACCACGCCCGTCAGGACCGGCGCGGCCACCCGGTAACCACCCGAGAACAACCCGAACGGCCCTTCGATCTGAAGGAGCGTCTCGGGCTGCTCGGTCAAAAGGGCGCGCGTGCGCCACGTGTAATAGGCGGGGTCGCGCGTGGGGGCACTTCGGTCCGGATGCAGCAGGAAGGTGCCCCCGAACACCGCCACCAAGAGCACCGTCGTCGCCGCGAACGCGGCGGCGTGGCCCAGCGCCCGGCTCAGGCGGTCTGGGGCGTGCACCGAGCCCGGGGGGGCACCGTCCGCAGGGATCGTAGCCATAGGCGGCGGCATCCTATCGGCGGCCCGAGCGACGCCTCGGGACGCGGCCGCGGTCAACCGGAGGGCGAGGGGCTCCCGCAGTCGATCTCGTCCAGCATGTCCGAGGGGATCGCCAGCTCGAACAAGCGGTCGCTCGCGTCGAGCGCCCCGGAGCCTCCGATGAGGTCCCCCGGCTTCCATGCGTTGTCCTGCAGGCGATAGTCGCCCAGGAACCGGGCGACCTCGTCGACCGTGACGCCCGTGCGCTCCAACGCGTCGGGCTTCAGGAACACCTCGGTTCCGGGAACGCGATCGGTGATCTCTCCGAACCGGCGGTCGATGTCCCTCACGACCTCTCCCGGATCGATGCCGTAGCCTCCGACCGCCTTCTCGTCGGGCTGCTGGCCGTGGTCGGCGGTCACGACCACCGCCCAGCGTTCCCTCCCCACCTCCCGATCGAGGAAATCAAGGAGCACGCCGAGCTGCCGGTCGGTCTCCTCCACCGACTGCCGCACCTCGTTCGAGGCCATGTTGAAGTAGTGACCGAGCCGGTCGATCTGCTTGTAGTTGGTGAAGACGAGGTCGGTGACCGCGTCCTTGCCGTAACCGTCCGCGCGCATCATGTTGATCATGGCGCGCGTGTGATAGACGATGAACGCGGGCGTCTCCTCCCGGCGGGTCACGTCGTCGAGGATCGCCTTCTCACCCCACGCACCGTCGACCTCACCGTCGGCCGCGTCGAGCGCCCGGATATCGTCCTGCAGACCCGTCGTTGTGGCTAGGGCCGGCGGCAGGCGATAGTGCTTCGGGTTCGTGATCCATTCGTTCGTCTTGGTGTCGAGCCACACCGCGTCGTCCCGATCGCCTCCGGGTCGCTCGGCCCCCTGACCGATCATGCCGAGATGCCACGGCTCGTAACCGACCATCCCGATCTCTGCGGAGTTGCCGTGCAGCTCGTCCCATCGCTCGGCCAGCGCGGGCACCTGGATGAAACGCGATGACTCCCCGTTGACGAATGCGTCGACGACCGTGCCGTCCTCCGATCGCAGCGGGATCCCCGTGATCCCGTGGACGTAGGGGAGCACACCGGTACCGAGCGTCGTGTGCACCGACGGCGTGACCGACGGCGACGACCCCACGGTCGCTTCCGTGTAGGACACGCCCTCGTCCATGATCCGTTTCAGGTTCGGCCACGCGTCCGGCCACTGGTCGAGGGTGTTCCATCCGCCACCGTCCCACACCACCACGACGATCACCCGCGGGGGCGGGCGACCGAGGCGCGCCGCGTCGATCCGCGCGACCTCCTCCAGGACCTCCCCGTCCTCGGTCCGCAGCGAGCCCTTCAGGAGCGCGGCCAGCGTCGGAGCCACGTCCGCGAGCGTCGCCGCGCGATCTGCCTGCGCGGGCCCGCCCACGACCCCCGGTCCGTAGAAGACGAGCGGCACGCGCTGCAGGTAATCCCACGGGCCCGAGTGCCCCCACCCTCCGTTGGCGGACGATGCGAAGTAAGCCGGCGTGCGCGGCAGGATGGATATGTCCCCGGAGTGCCGCGCGAAGTAGCCCTTCTGGATGCGGTCGAGCCAGCGCTCCGGCAACGCGCACGCTTGCGCACGGAAGCTTGGCACCGGGTCAGCGCGGCCCTGGTAGACGACCGCCGCGGCCGCGATCACCCCTCCGGCAGCCGCCACCGCAAGGACGCGCGCTACGCGCCCATGAAGGATCACCCCGCTGCCCGAGGCACGGCGCGCCCGAGCCGGAGCAGGCCGACGCGGCGGAACCACAGGCCGAGTCCGCCGAGGCCCACCAGGAAGGCGACCCCCATGCCCGACAGCAGCGCCCCCTGAGCGCCCCCGGTCCACAAGAGCTTCATGACGCCGGCCGCCACGACCCACGCGAGGTTGTAGGCGATGTCGTACAGCGAGAACGCGCGTCCCCGGAAGTCGTCGCCGAGGGCCTCCTGCACGAGCGTGTCGAGCGAGATCTTGGCGAGGAAGAAACCGAACCCCAACAGGAAAGTGAGGGCGCCCAGGCTGAGACGCGCGCCGACCGGTCCCAGGACGGCTACTGCGCTTCCTGCTACCGCCGAGGCCGCCAGTACCAGGTGGGCGGTGGTGTGGACCCGCTCGTGCAGGCGCCGGGCGCCCAGGAAGCCCAGAGCGGCTCCTGCGGCCCCGGCGCCGCCGGTCACGACCAGCACCTGGAGATCGTCGTCGGCAAGCAGCTCGCGTGCGATGAAGCCGATCGCGACGATCGAGAAGCTCCACAACAGACGGAGCCAGAAGTACGTGGTGATCGCGGCCGCGGCCTGCGGTGTGGCGGCCACCTCCCGCACGCCGGCGGCGATGCCGCTCATCACGGTCGTGGTCTCCATCCACCATCCCCGCCCCGAGCGCGCGCCGCCGGCGAAGCCCAGACCGCCGGCCGCGGCTGCCCCGGCGAGATAGACGGCCGCCCCGACGAGCACGACGGGCTCGGCCGCCACGAAGCCGGCGGCCACGAGCGCGAGGCCGGCGCCGCCGAGCTGCGCCATGGCGCCCCCCAGCTGGGAGACCGCGTTCGCCTCGACCAGCGACGAGCCCCCAAGCGTCTCCGGCAGCGCGGCGGCCTTGGTCGCGAGCACCACCCGGGTCGAGGCCAGCGTCAACAGGAATGCCAGGAACAGCCCGGCGTCGCCGAGGAGACCCGTGCCGAACGCTCCCAGCGCCACGAGGACGAGCCCGCGCAACCCGTTCGCCAGCATCAGCAGACGGCGGCGGTCCCACCGGTCGATCACCACGCCCAGGAAGGGACTGACGATCGTGTAGGGGATGAAGACGTACAGGGCGATGCGCAGAAGCTCGTCCGGGGACCGCGCCCCCTCCAGGTCGAAACCCTCCTGTCCACCGAAAACGATCGACTTCGCGAGTGCAGCTTGGACGAGGCCGTCGCCGGCCTGCGCTGCGAATTGCACGGCCATGAGGAGCGTGAAATCGCGCGAGCGCGCGAACAGAGCGAAGGCGCGGCGCAGCATCAGCCGGGAGCTTCGGAACGTTCGTACACCGACACGTGCGCTCCGCTCTCCGAGGTGAACGGTTCTCCTCGCCAGCCTCCCCATCGGTCACGCAGCCTCAGCCCGGCGAGACGAGCCATCAGGTCCATCTCCGACGGCCACATGTACCGAAGCTGCACCGGGTACATCTCGATGCCTTGCGCTGTGATCGTGAGGTGCTGCGAGAACACCCGCTGGTTCACCGGATCGTGCCGGCTGACATCGAGCATCGCGCGGTCGACATCGACGACGTTGGCCTGGACGCGCTGGTGCCGGTCGAAGCGCGCCGGGTCGGGCACGAACGTCTCGGTCACGAACACGCCGTCGGGATCGAGGTGGGCGGCGACGTTCCGGAAGCACCGCAGCTGATCCTCTTGCTCGACGAGGGCGAAGATCGTGTTGAAGACGAGATAGATCAGCGCGAACGACCCGCTCACCGGAACCTCCGCGAGATCGCCCATCGTCACGGCGATGTCGGAACCGCCGGGCTTGGCCCGCATGCGCGCGACCATCGGTTCCGAGATATCGATCCCGTGCACCGGGACCCCCCGGGCGGCGAGGGGGAGCGCGATGCGTCCGGTTCCGATCGCGAGCTCGAGCGCGGGACGACCGGCGGCCAGCTCGGCCAGCGCATCGACGGTCGCCTCGACGTCGAACAGCCCCTGGTAGAGGTCGTCGTAAGCGCCGGCGATGCGCTCGCCATAGGTAGATGCCTCCCACTCGGTCATCGGCGTAGTCAACCATCCCTTCGCCGGCGCAGACATGCACCGGGGCGCGTCGGAACCTCCGTGCTAACCTCGGAACAGATCGCAGTGAGCGTTAATCGGTCCCTCCGCGCGATCTCTGACGGGAGGCTCCAGACGTGGGTCTGAGAACCCTGGGCGTCGTCGTCGCACTCCTCCTCCTGACGTATGCCGCCGCACGCTACCGGCGCCGGCAGCTGCGCCGGGGGGAGATGCTGCTGGTCGCGCTGGTGTCCGGCGGGCTTCTCGTGGCGGGACTCGCCCCGTCCCTCCTCGACCCCGCGCTCGGGGCGCTTGGTTTCGAGGCCGGCGGCGAACGCCGCATCATCGGCCTGCTCGTCATCTCGAACCTGCTGACCCTGGCCCTGGTCTTCCGCGGTTTCAGTCGCGACGACCAGCTGTCCAACGAGCTCGGCGACCTGGTCGACCGCCTCGCGCTCGACCGGCTCGAAGACGCGGGTGAACTGGTCGCTCCGGGAGGGTGCGCGGTCGTGCTACCCGCGTACAACGAGGCTCAGAACCTCCCTGCGGTGCTGTCCGAGATGCCGGTGCGCATCGGCGCGATGACCGTTACTCCCGTCGTCATCGCAGACGGGTGCACGGATGCGACCGAAGCGACGGCGCGCTCGCTCGGCGCGGTCGTGATCCGGAGGGACCTGCGACGCGGGTCGGGCGCTGCGGTCAGGCTGGGCTACGCGGCAGCACTCACCTCGGGTGCGCGCGTCGTCGTCACGATGGATGCCGACGGGCAGCACGACCCGGCCGAGATGGCACGGTTGGTCGAACCGCTCCTGGACGGTAGCGCCGACATGGTGCAAGGGTCGCGTGTCCTCGGCAGCTTCCACACCGACTCGCGGCTACGAGCGTGGGGCGTGCGCGCCTTCTCGAAGGTGATCAGTCTGCTCGCGCGCATACGCATCACCGATCCCTCCACCGGCTATCGGGCCCTAACCGCCGAGGCGCTTCGACGCCTCGACCTGCGGCAGGACCAGTTCTACGTCTCCGAGATGATCCTCGACGCCGCCCGCAAAGGCATGACGGTCGCCGAGGTCCCGATAACGATCCGCCGGCGCGCCGGAGGCCTCACCAAGAAGCCCGCCTCGCTCCGGTACGCATGGGGGTTCAGCAAGGCGATCATGCGCACCTGGCTCCGCTGAGCTGCGGGGGGTAG
>JBHENN010000024.1:0-27007 GCA_046262015.1 Actinomycetota bacterium
CGAGACCGATCAGGTCGACCGTCTGAAGCTGGTCCAGCACCGACGCGGTCGTCTCTCCCCAGCGACCGGCCGGCTGCGCCTCGCCCACCCCGGTGACGCCGTCGTGGCCGAGGATGACGAGCACGCTGACCGCTAAGTCCCAGGTCTCGGTCGCGATCGCGAAGCGCTCGCGCAGTGGAAGCTCCACCACCCGCGTCTCCAGCGACCATCGAGGGATGCTCACGACCCCATGATGCCGCGGCCCCGCACGAGGAGCTAGACGAGCCTGAGCTGCTCGGCCTGCAGCTTGAGCTTCTCGCGGCGCGCCTTCTCCATCGCCCGCAACGCCGACCTCTGCGACGGGCGCCGCCGCGGTCCGCCGAGCGACCTGATCAGGGTGCCGACCTCCGTGCCGAGGGCGTTGCGCTCGGGGGACGGTCCATAGGCACCCTTCCGGTACATCTCGACGTAACGCGGGACCAGGTCGGGGTACGCGCCGGCGAGCCACTCCATGTACACCTCCTTCACCTTGGGACGGAGATGCAGGAGGATCGGGGACACGTGGGTGGCGCCCGCGTCCATCGCGCTAGACACGACCGTGCGCAGCTGCTCCGGCGAGTCCGAGATACCCGGCAGGACCGGCGCAACGAGCACCCCACACGGGATCCCGGCGTCGTTCAGGCGCGCGACCGCCTCGATCCGCTTGCGCGGGTGGGGCGTCCCAGGCTCGCTCTTCCGCCACACGTCTTCGTCCAGGGTCCCGATCGAGAACGCGGTCGAGATCTCGGCCACGCGCGCCGCGTCGAGGAGCAGATCGAGGTCGCGCAGGATCAGCGTGCCCTTGGTGAGGATCGAGAACGGGTTCTGGTACGCGGTCAGCGTCTCGATGATGCCCCGCGTCAGACGGTAGCGGCCCTCGGCGCGCTGATACGGATCGGTCGCGGTCCCCATGGCGATGTGCTCGCCCTTCCATCTCTTCGCACGCAGCTCCTTGCGCAAGAGATCCGGCGCGTTGACCTTGACGACGATCTTGGTCTCGAAATCGCGCCCCGCGTCCATGTCCAGATAGGTGTGCGTGGAACGAGCGAAGCAGTAGGCACATGCATGACTACATCCTCGGTAAGGGTTGATCGTCCACTTGAACGGCAGGTACTCGCCGGGGACGTGGTTGATGATGCTCTTGGCCTCGGACTCGATGAACTCGATCCCGCGGAAGTGCGGAGTGTCGAAGGTGCGCCTGCGAAGCTCGAAGAGCCGGCCGTTGGCCACGCCGCAGTATAGAACGTACGTTCGGTCTGGGTCTAGCCCTCGGGCAGAGGAACCGGCCGCCGCAGATGCGGCCCCAGCTCGACCAGGACGATCGCTCCGAGGATCAGGGCGGCCCCAAACCATCCCAGCAGCGGCAAGGTCTCGTCCTTCAAGAGATACGAGAAGAGGCCGGCGAACGCGGGCTCGCTCGCGAGGATGAGGGCGGTTCGGGCCGGCGATGCATGCCGCTGGGCGTAGGTCTGGATGAAGAAACCGAGCACGCTCGCGAACAGGGCCGTGACCACCAGCGCCACCCACACCCGCGCCGTCGACGGGACGACCAGGTCGCCCTGCGCGGACGCCAGCACCAACCCCGTCGCGCCGCACACCGCGAGCTGCACCGCGAGTAGAGCTCCGACCTCGTGGTCGCGCACCCCCCTGCCGGTGGCGATGATGTGGAAGCTGAACGAGACCGCACACAGCAGCACGAGCCCGTCGCCGGCCAGCGTGCTGCCCTCGCCACCGGTGCCCGACAACATCAGCAACCCGGCCGCGGAGCACAGCGCAGCGATCCACCCGGCGCGCCCTACGGGGGCGCGGAACAGCAGAGCCACGAGGATAGGAGTGAAGACGACGAAGAGCCCCGTTATGAAACCAGCGTGCGACGAGCTCGTGCGCTCGAGGCCGAGGGTCTGGAAGAAGTAGCCGCCGGTGAGGAAGATGCCCATGACGAGGCCCGAGCGCACGCCGGACGCGGCCATGCGGACGAGCTGCGCGCGGAACAACAGCGCAGCCACGGCAGCGGCCGCCAGGAACCGATAGGCGAGGAACGTGGTCACGGCGACGTCGGATACCGCATCCTGGACGAGCGGGAAAGTGAGGCCCCACACCGCCGCGACCCCGACCAGCGCCAGCTCGGCGCGCCGGGCGCGCCGGGGATCCTGGACGACCGTCACGGACGTCCCGGCTCGTTCGGGTGACCGCCGAGTGCGGCCCGGATGGCCTCGGCCTCGTCGGGGAGCCACCGAGCGATCGAGTCCGCGACCGAGTCCGCGGTGATCTCCGCATCCGCGCTGCGCAGCGCGAGGACGGTCTTGAAGACGAACCCGCGGTAGGCGGCTGGGACTCGCAGACCGGACACGGTGCCGGTGTCGTGCCATTCCTGCTCCAACTCGGCGAGCTCGGGCTGCTCCCACCACGGCGCGCCGGAGGCGGGCGCGATCGGAGCGATCCGGATCGGCACCACGTTAACAGGGCGTGATCCTGGACGTCGCCACCGCGGCGCGTCGTGGAAGTCGGGTTCGTAGGCGAGGCGCTTGGACTGCAGCGTCTCGAGATCCTCACGATCGGCGACGTGCAGGACGAGCCGCAACGATCGGGCCTCGGCGTCCGGAAGGTTGCCGGCATCGCGGTACGCCAGCGCCTGCGCAACCGTCAGCCGGCGCGCGCTTGACGTCTCGGGGTCCGGAGCAGCGGAACCCGCGCCGGCGCCCAAGAGGGCGCGCTCGAGCTCTGCCGTGCTCAGCAGGTACCAGCCCTCCTCCAGCACCGGCGGCTCGCCCACGGTCAGCCCCCGGAGCCGGCCGCGCGGGGCGCAGCGGCGTGCGTCTTCAGGAAGCCGGCGAACATCAGCGTCACCCCCACCGCCAAACCCAGCGCGAAGAAGCGGCCCCGCCCGTAACGGGCGAAGCCGCTTCCCACCGCCACCACGAACGTGCCGGTCGCGATCAGCAGGTTGGCGGCCGCCAGCCGCCGAGCCGCCGTGCCGCCCCGGCGAGCGAGCCTCCACGCCGACCACAGCGCGCCCCCCACGACGACGAAGAACCCCCCGAAGGAGAGGTAGCGGGACAGGCTGCGCACGGCCGCGGGTACGACCTCCGCGCCGGCCGGGATCCCGGGGGTCGCCAGAGCCTCGGTGGCAAGGTCGGCGGTGACCACGTCGTGAGCCGCTCCGATCGCGAGCACCGCCACCGCCACGGCGAAGAGGTGCCCGACGCGCCGGGGGGCGAGGAGGTAGGTCGAGCCCGCGGCCAGGACCGGCACGTTCACGATCGCTCCGAAGAGGTAGTAGACCCGGAACCACGCAGTGGTCCATCCCGCCGCCATCCCCACGGCAGCCGCCCCCGAGGCCAGAGCGAACATCGCGAGAGCGGTCGCCCACGCGACCAGGTGCGGGCGGGGCCGCCGGCTCGCCGCCCGGATGAGCAGGCTGCAGAAGACGCCGCTGATCACGGCCGCCGCCAGGGGCAGGCTCCACATGGGCCAGCAGGATAGGGGCATGGCCGGGCCCCCCCAGGGGCGGGGACCGACGGCCGGAGGATATCCCCACAAAACGGTAGTTCGACTACCGGGTGTAGGGGTCAAGCCCGGCGTGCTCGGCTCCATCCTGCCGTTCACCGGCGGGAACGTTTGGCTCGTGGTTGCCGTGGGCGTCGCACTTCTCGCCCTAGGGACCCTCGGCTACAGGTTGGCGACCCGCAAGGACTGATCCGCTCTACGTGACACACTTCCCCAAGGAGGCCGGGCGACCGGCCTCCTTTCGCGTGCGCCGTCATACTCTGCCCCTGTGGAGCCGTACGTGGTCTTCGCCATCCTCGCGTTCGCCGCCGTCGGGGCCATCGGATGGTGGAGCCACGTCCGGAAGAAGAGACGCAGGCAGGACATCGCGAGCGTCGCCGCGCGCTACGGCTTCTCCCACTCGCCGGACGACGTCTCGGGGATCCTGCTGAACGACTTCGAGCTGCTGCGCCGCGGCGACGACCGCGGCTGCGAGAACGTGGTGACGGGACGATGGAAGGGCATGCCGTTCTCCGCCGCGGACTATTGGTACTACACCGAGTCCACCGACAAAGACGGCGGCACGACCCGCGACTACGAGCACTTCTCCATCTGCGTGATCGACGTCCCTGTCGACCTCCCCCCTCTCTCGGTGGGCCGTGAGACGTTCTTCAGCCGCGCCGGGGGGCGACTCGGTCTACGCGACATCGAGTTCGAGTCCGACGAGTTCAACCGCCGGTTCCAGGTCAGGAGCGACCACCGCAGGTTCGCGTACGAGCTGATCGACACGCGCATGATGTTGTGGCTACTCAGCATCGACGACCGGATCGGGCTAGAGCTCCGGGGAACGAAGGGCCTCGTCTACAGCCGGCGCCTCGAGCCGTCCGAGCTCGTGATGCTCGTCGGTACAGGCAAGGAGCTCCTCGAGCGCCTGCCGCGGCTCGTCCTCAAGACGTACGGATCACAGGGAGCGGCGCGCGAGGAGGCCGAGCGGGCGTGAACGGCCTATACGTGCTCCTCGGGCTGCTCGCGGTGGTGCTGCTGTGGCTGCTCATCTCGTACAACCGGTTCGTCGAGCAGCGCAACGTGATGAGCAACTCGTGGGCCAACATCGACACCGAGCTGCGCCGTCGCTACGACCTCGTGCCCAACCTCGTGGAGACGGTGCAGGGATACGCCGCTCACGAGCGGGCGGTCCTGGAGGCGGTGACCAGGGCGCGGGCGGCCGCCGCTGGGACCGACGGTCCCGCATCGGTGCAGGCGGAGGCAGAGGCACCTCTGGTCCGGGCCCTTCGGGAACTCTTCGCAGTGGTCGAGTCGTACCCCGACCTCAAGGCCAGCCGCAGCTTCCTCGCGCTGCAAGACGAGCTCGTGCATACCGAGGACCGGATCCAGGCGGCGCGCCGCTTCTACAACGCCAACGTGCGCGACTACAACCGGCGCGTGCAGTCGTTCCCCTCGAATCTCGTCGCGCGCCTGTTCGGCTTCGGGGTGGGTCAGTACTTCAACATCGACCGGGCCCTCGAACCCGAGGCAGCCGCGCCACCGCGCGTCGGCCCCTAGCCGCGCCCTTCGAATCGCATCACCGTGCCGGCGATGAGGTCGGTCACGTATAGCTCGCCGTCCTCGTCCTCACCGAACGAGCTGATGGACATCTCGGTGTCGAGTAGCTCGAGGGGTCTCTGCGGCCCGCGGGCTGGGGCGTCGATCGCCCGGATCACGCCTGAGCAGTAGTCGCCGAAGACGTAGAGGCCGCGCAGCCCGGGGGCGTCGTCGCCCCGATACACGTAGCCTCCGGTGACCGAGCAATCGTCGTCCCCGTGCGCGTACTCGGCGACGGGCAGAGCCAGACCGGCGGCGTCGCACCCAGACGGCGGCTCGAAGCAGGCGCTCCCCTCCATCACGTCCCATCCATAGTTGACGCCGGCTTCGGACGCCGAGCTGCGATGGATCTCCTCGAGCTCGTTCTGCCCGATGTCGCCTATCCAGATCGTGGCGGCGGCGACATCGAAGCTGAAACGCCACGGGTTGCGCAGTCCGTATGCCCAGATCTCGGGACGTGCGCCCGCGCGCTCCACGAACGGGTTATCAAGGGGGATCGCATACGGACGTTCGCCGGTCGTGCGGTCGACGTCCACCCGCAAGAGCTTGCCCAACAGCGACCCGAGGTCCTGCGCGTTCTCGTGGGGGTCGCCGGCGCTGCCACCGTCGCCGAGGCCGATGTAGAGATAGCCGTCCGGCCCGAACGCGACACCTCCGCCGTTGTGGTTGGGGAACGGCTGCGGCACCGTCAAGAGAACCCGGGGGCGCCCGGCGTCCGCTACGGCCGCGTCCGGTGCCGCGTGGTACTCGGCTATCACCGTGTCACCCTGAAGGTCGGTGTAGTTCACGAACAGGCGCCCGTTGGTCTCGTAGCCCGGATGGAAGGCGAGTCCCAGCAGACCTTGCTCACCGCCCGATCTGACCGAACCCCGGAGGTCCAGGAACGGCCCCGGCTCCACCGCCCCTTGTGGGTCCACGAGCCGGACCACACCCTCCTGCTCGACCACGAACAGGCGCCCGCTCCCGTCGCCGGCGTGCGTGACCTGAAGGGGGGCGGTGAACCCCTCGGCCATCGGCCGTAGCGCGATCCCGGTGCCACCCGCCGAGGGGGTCGAGGTCGGGCGCAGGGTGGGTCCGCCGACCGGCGGCGGGCGCCTATCGGCCGGGGTGCATGAGAGCCCCGCGACACACGCCGCGGCGCACAGCGCTATCAGCTTCACACGCCGACCTCGCGACATCGTAGAGAGATGGGGACACGCTCCTCTTGGCGGAACCAGTTTCCACCCTGCCCGCAGCGCCGCCGACCGCGAAGGGTCTGCCCGGAGAGGGAACCGGGCGGGCAGCGGCGAATCTTCCTATCTACGATGAAACAACCTCGCAGGTCGCCCCGCCGCATCGCGGCGGCGCTGGCGACCGTCGTGGTCCTCGCCGGCACGTTGACCACCGGACCGGTCCAGGCCAAGAACGTCATCACCCGATGCCAGAACGGCGAGGCCTCGTGGTACCGCTGCAAGGGCATCCACCTGCAGAGCTTCGTGCCGGCCGAGGTCATGGCTGGAGCCGGCATCGCGGACGTGTGGGGCTGGGTCGATCCGGAGACGAGGAAGGAGTACGCGGTCCTCGGCTCCACCCGCGGGGTGCAGTTCCTGGACGTCACGGTCCCCACCGCCCCGGTCTATCTCGGTTGGCTCGCAGGCAAGGGCACGGGAACGATCTGGCAGGAGATCGAGATCCTCAACGGCCACGCTTACATCGTGTGCGAACAGGTCTCCGCCTGTGGTCTGCAGGTCTTCGATCTCACCCGTCTGCGGGGCGTCGAGAACGCACCGTCCCAACCGTGGGTCCCCGACGCCGTCTACCCCATCGGGACGGCACACACGATCGACTCGAATCCCGCGACGGACCACCTGTTCATCAACGGGACCGCTTTCGGCGACGGTGGCCCCGTCATCCTCGACGTGAGCCGGCCGCTCGATCCGAGGCCGGTCGGGGCCATGATGGATGACGGCTACTCACACGACACGCTGTGCCGCAACTACAAGGGTCCGGACAAGCGGTACCGGGACAACGAGATCTGCTTCAACTTCAACATCGACCGGGTCACGATCTACGACGTCACCGCGAACCCGACGCTGCCCGTGAAGCTGGCGCGCGGGACCTACGAGAGAGCCAGCTACATCCACTCGGGAGCGCTGAGCAAGGACCACTCCACGCTCATCTCCACCGACGAAGGCGATGAGCAGGACCACGGCATCCGCTCGACCCTGTACATCTGGGACGTCAGCAAGCTGACGAAGCCCAAGATGATCGGGACCTTCGTCGGCAACTCGGGGAGCATCGACCACAACGTCTATAGCGAAGCCGATGCGCTGTTCCACGCGAACTATGTCAACGGCTTCCGGATCCTCGACCTGGAGAACGCGCACAAGGGCAGGCTGCGGGAGGTCGCGTGGTTCGATACCGTGCCCACGTCCGACGGCCCGGTGTTCGACGGTGCGTGGGCCGTCTACCCCTACCTGCCCTCGGGCAACATGTTGGTCGGCAACATGCGCGGCGGCCTGTTCATCCTGCGACCGGAACCCGCCGTCCTCGCCCGTCTCGGGGTCGAACGCGGTAAGCGATAGCTCGGCGAAAGGCTAAAGGACCATGGGCGGATGGAGGTGGGCATGGGAACCGGACGAGTGGTAGCCGTGGCGCTGGCGACCGTCGTGGTCGCCGGGTCGGTCGCGACCCCGGGGACAGCTAGGTCTTACAGCGAACCTTCGGGGTCTGCGGCCCACCGGACGTACACGGAGCGTGGCCACATCGAGATCGGCCACCAGGGCTGGCCCTGCTTCGGTCTCGCTCAGAGCTGCGGCGGCGTGACCGAGGGACGGTTCCGCTCCACGTGCCGGATCGACCGAGAGTTCCCCAACGGCACGCAAGGGCTCGACGGCTATGTGTTCAGGATCCCCAAGGGGCTCGTCGCGCCGGGCTCGAAGCTCACGGTGAGAGGAGTCGCCACGATAGGGATCGCCGACGTGTCGGTGTTCTTCTTCGGGGCAGTTCCCTGGTACGGGGCGGTCGACACGGCTCCCTGTCGGATCATCGGATGGTCGTTCGAAGCCGGCGATGAGATCGGTGTAGCCATCCCGCTGGGGACGCGTTGGGTCTCTGTCGGCGGCGGCCAGTTCCACCGTAACGGTTACGACATCGACGTCACCCTGAAGCTAACGACACCTTCCCGTCGTGCTCACAAGAGTGGCGCGGAGATGCGCCCGGCTAGGTGGAAGTAGAGGCGCGCTCGGCGGTGCTGCTGGTGGAGAACGCCGCCGCGGCGGAGGAGAGTCGGAAGCGCTCGATCTCGTCGCGCTGGCTCTGGCAGCGGACGATCAGTTCGTCGAGCTGGGACCGATCCAGCCGCTGATCGGTCTCCGCCAGCTGCCGCAGCGAGCGCCAGAGCGCCATCTTGCCCTCGACGCCCAGAGCGAGGGCCTCCAATTCGACGAGCCGGCTGAGGTCGGAATAGCCGACGAGCTGGCCGTTGAGCTTCAGGCGGCCGACCTTCTCACCGAGCCACGCCGCCGCCTCCTTGAGCTTCTGGCGACGCGCGCCCACGGCATCCATGATCCGCTCGAGTGTCGACCGGTCCTCGTCGATCCCTTCCTCCAGCCGGGTGAGGAAGTCGCCCAGCGGGGTGCCTTCGTTGCTGCCGGCGGCCCGCTTGGCGATCTCGATCCCGGCCATGGACCCGGAGAGGTGGTCGTTGAGATAGATGTGGAGGAACCTGTCGTCGGACATGCCGGGTTCTTATCCGCCGGGGGCAGACGCGAAACCACGGCCGCCCCCATCCGTCGCGAGGTCGACGACGCCGTCCCGATCCAGCGCCGTCCCCTCCTGCCACTCTTGATCGAAGCGGGTACCGAGCTTCACCCGAAGCTCTGCTACCAGCGCGTCGCCGATGGCGGCGTCTGGAGCAGGCACCATCGTTCCGGTCTGCTCACGAAGGGATCGGGCAGCCGAGATCAGCCGCGTCGCGTCGGCCCAACCCTCGAAGCGTGCCGCGATCTCACCGAGGAGCTCGAGGCACTCGATCTCCCCTGCCGCTGAACCAGCTCGATGGAAGATCCGCAACGCCTGTCTCGCCAGGTCTTCGGCACCCCCGGGGTCGCTCTCGTCCAGCTTCAATCGGGCTCCGAGGATGCACGCGCCGGCTCGGGGCCACTGCAGTTGCATCGAGCGCGACACCTCCATCACCCATTCGATGCCTTGACGCGCCGGATCGCGATCACCCTGCGCCAACGATTAGCTTCCCCTCAAGGCGTCAATCGCGTCCGCAACCTTCTTGACTATCCAGTGACGAGCCCTGCGATCGTTATTGCGGCCCACGCGAGGTTCGAGATGACGGTCGGCACGGCGTTCTTGTCGCGCAAATAGAGCACGCTCGCACCAGCACCCGACAAGTTGAGTAGCGCTGGGACAACGTGACCGACGCCGAGCACGTTCAGGAGGTAAGCCACGAGGAACGCGAACATCGCGAAGTAGCCGAGGGCTTCACGCCGCAAGGACGGGAGCCAGCGGCCCCGTTGCGTGCGCACCCCGTGTCTCCTGAAACTTCTCTGTCGCCCTAAGTCGACTGCGCGACTGTCGTCAGCTCGGGCGCGCGGGCACGCGAGACTTCGCGCGCTGCGATCAGCTTCGCAATCCGCTTCGCGTCTCGCGGGACACCTGTGATCGTTTCGGAAGTCATCGAGTAGAGGAAATGCAGTCCGACGAAGTAGAGGCCCGGAATCGTCGCGACGATGCCGCGCTCGTGCGCGGGCTCCTGACGGTCACCCAAGATGGGAAGGTCGATCCACGAGAAGCCAGGGCGGAACCCCGTGCACCAGATCACATTGGTCACCTCGACGACGCGACCGTCCTCGAGCACGGGCAGGCCGTCACGCACCCCTACGACACGGGGGCCGCGTTGCACCCCGGCGGCGATCAAGTCCTTCGGTTTAACTCGAACGAGTGGCGCCGCGGCGGCGAGGCGTTTGGGGCGGACCTTCCGTCCGATCGGCGTTCTAACCGTCAGCACGCGGTGGCCGACGAACCGCACGATGCGACTCAACAGATGACGCGCGACGACGGTATCGATACGGAACGGGATGTGTCCCGATTCCTTTCCTGCCATCCACGTCTCATGAGTGTTGACGACCTCGATGGCGATGTCGGCGCCGGAATTGCCTGCTCCGACGACGAGCACGGGCCCGTCCTGCAGCTGAGAAGGATTGCGGTAGTCCTTCGAATGCAGCTGGACGATGGAGGGATCGAGATCGGTCGCGAACGGCGGTATCCACGGCACTTGGCTGTTGCCCATCGCGACCACGACGTTGTCCGCGTGGAAGGTCTGGTCGCTCGCAGATACAACGAAACGGTTGCCGTCGGGCGAGAGCCGACCAACCGTGACGCCCGAGCGAACGGGGAGCTCGAAGCGCGCCGCGTAGGCCTCGAGGTAATCGGCCATCTCGTCTTTCGTTATGTACTTGTCGCCCGCAGCAGGGAACCGCATCCCCGGAAGACCGTTGAAGCGAGCGGGTGTGAAGAGGAGCAGCGAGTCCCAGCGTTTGCGCCACGCGTCGCCGACCCGGTCGTTGGCGTCCAGTATGGCGAAACCACGATGCTGCTTCGCGAGGTAATAGCCGACGGAGAGGCCTGCTTGGCCGCCACCGATGATCACCGTGTCGATCGACTCTGCACGCTGTGAGTGCGCTGCGGCCGGTTGCTTCACTTCGTTCTGCATGTTCATCACGAACTCCGTTCGCCGTTAGGGACGTCGAAACGACGTTACGGAGGGACAGCACCAAGGCACATCGGGCGAAAGCACCAAATCGCGAATGCCTCGGAATGGGTAATTCTGTGTACGGGCTAAACGAGGTCGTGCTGGAAGGCGTAGGCGGTCGCGGCTGCGCGCGATGTCACGCCAAGTTTGGTGAAGATGTTGCTTAAGTGCCGAGCGACGGTTTTTTCGCTGATCACGAGGTCGGCGGCGATCTCGCGGTTCGTCTTGCCCGTGGCAACGAGTGCCAGTACCTGGACCTCGCGCCCGGTAAGCCCGTCGGTTTTGGACGGCGGCGTCCCGATGAGCGCCCCTACGCGTGTGGCATCGGGAGCGGCGCCGAGTTGTTCGAAGATCCAGAGCGCGGCCTCGAGCTCCATCGCGCCGGTGTCCTCGTCTCCGAGAGCGCGGCATGCGATCCCCATAAGGACGCGTGCACGAGCAGCTTCGTAAGGTGCTTGAAGCTCCTGCCACGTCGTCCACGCCCGCCGGAGCGAAACGAGTGCCGCGCGCACGTCGCCCTCCGCGAGCAGCACCGCTCCCTGCGCATAGGCAGCGAGCGCGTGGACGAGCGGGGTTCCGACGTCGTCTGCGATCGTCGACAACTCGTCGGCCGCGCCGCGCGCCGCCGGGACATCATCAGCGGCGAGCATGATCTCGACGTGTGCCGGGAGAACCTTGCACCGTGAGGCGAAGTCAGTAGCTTCCTCGAGGACTCGTCTAGTTGCCGCCGCCGCGGCCCCCACTTCCCCTTGGGCGAGTCGAAGCTTTGCGAGCCCGGGTTGTGGTGGGTGCCCCCACTGATTCGCCTGCCGGTACGCCTCCTCCGCTTCCGCGAAATCACCGCGAAGGCGGTGGACCTCGCCAAGTTCGTAGAACGCCATACCGACGGCGCCTTGGTCGGGAGCGTGCGACAACGTTTCGCATGCCCGGTCGGCCTCCGTGATCGCGTCCGGCCACGCACCACGCAGCACCATGAGCTCTGTCCGGTGGATGAGGCACTGGCCCCGATAGGGGACGAGGTCTGGCTGTGCCGCACACCAACGTGTCAGTGCTTCGGTCCATTCTTGCGCGCGGCGCAGATCGAACGACAGCTGACACGCTGCGATCACTGCGCAGTAGACGAGTCCCGCGACGATCGCCGACGTTTCCCCGGCGGTCACCGCGACCATGACCTCGTCCAGCAGGGTCAAGCCTTCGTGTGTATGCCCCGATCCGACCATCGCTTGGCCGCACCCGAGCCTCGTGAGCGTGCGCAGATCCGCATCGCCGAACCGCTCCGCGATGTCGTTTGCTTGCGTGAATACCGAGAGCGCGGTTTCGAAGTCATGGCCGAAGAGGTGCTGGAGCGCGACGGGCACCAGCATGTATCCCTGCTCCGCGCAATCGAGCCCGCTTTCGCCGAGGATGCGGCCGCCGCGTGCGAACCATCCGCCCGCCTGTGCCACGTCGCCCTTGTTGATGAGCTGAAAGCCGAGCCAGAACGCGCAGCGGGCCGCATGCGCGATACCCCCGCGGTTGACCGACTCGTTGTGCGCTCTGGTCAGGATGTCGATGCTGTCGGTGTCACGACCGATCAGGTACGCCGCCATCGCCATGCGAACGAGGTCTTCGGGCTCGAGGGGTGAGTCGCGGTCGGCAGCCGTCAGCCGTTCGTAAGCGTTCGTCCAGGCGCCGCTCGCGAACGCCGCCCGGCCCGCCTCGAGCTCCTTGCTGAAGGTCGCCATCGCCTACATTCTGCGACATTGGCCGCTGAGAGCGAAGACACGGCGGAGTTCGAGAACGGCAGGCTCACGACGCGCGCGGGCTCGTTCGAGGCGGGGGTCGACGGTGCGCTGCCCGGGATCATCATGCCGGGCGATCCGCGGCCAGGGATGCCTTACCGGCAGGAGTACTACGAGGGTGAGGCCGAGGACAACGGTGAGATCCTGAGCCTCGAGGAAATGGCCGAGGTGCCCTTCGGTCGCTTCACGGCGTGCTGCTGACGAAGGACACCATCACGATCGAACCCGACGTCCTCGAGTACAAGCTCTACGCGCGTGGCGTCGGCCCCGTCTTGATCCTCGGAATCTCGTGCCGGGCGCGAGGAGCTGATCGCGATGGACAGAGCACCGGCATCGACCGGCATCGGCCCCTCGGATCCGCGCGCGGCATGGCGATCGCGCGACGCTAGGAACCGCCTAGCTGTTGGCGTTGTTCCCGCTCGCTTCTCGAAGGGCCCGTAGATCGCGTACGTGACGGCGCGCGCGGGGGCTGACCAGGTCCTAGCGGAGGCGGATGGGAATCGAACCCACCCAGGTGCCGGCGAGAGCCGGCGCACCGGTTTTGAAGACCGGGAGGGACACCAGCCCCCAGTCGCCTCCAGAACAGTACCTTCGAGGAAGGGGAGCGGTCAGGGCCGGGCTTCCACGAAGCCCGCGGCTGCGAAGTCCCCATCGAAAGCCAGGGCCTCCCGCAGACGGAGACGCCGCATCAGCGCGAAGCTGGTCCCGTCGACGAACGAGTAGGCGCGCTCGTCATGACGCTTCAACCACCGCCACGCGTCGGCTTCGACGTCCTCATCTATGGTGCGGACCACCAGCGACTGCAGGCTGCCGATCGCGTCCCGGAACTGGCCCGCGGCGAGATGCCCGGCTCGCCTCCGTAGGAACGTCCACGTCTCACCGACGACGAGGTTGGACGTCACGAGAGGACCGGGACGCGCCTTCCACAGGGCACGAGCCGCGGCGTGCCGCTGGTCCTTCCGGAACCTCAGGGCGACCCAGAACGACGTGTCGACGAACCTCACGCGCCGTAAACGACCGCGTCGATATCGCCGGCCTCGTCGTCCAGGTCGCCGATCAGCGCGGCGAACGGATCCGCGCCCGAGCCGTCGCCAAGGTGCTCCCTGACGAGCTGCCGGATGAGTGCTGCCTTGGACATCTTGCGGCGGGCCACCTCGATACCAAGCAGCTCGTCGAGCTCTTCCTCGATACTGATCTGGAGACGCTTCATCGGAGGTAGGTTACATCATAGATGTGATGGTTACATCACCAGAGGTTGCGTGGATCGTCCCTTAAGCCGACGACCTGGACATCTCAGATGACTAGCCGTATCATATGTCCATGAAGGAGATCGCCGCCGCGAGGTTCAAGGAGCGCTGCCTGTCGATCCTCGACGAGGTCGACGAGGAGGGCATCGTGATCACGAAGCGCGGCAAGCCGGTCGCCAAGCTGATAGCGATACGCGCCGGATCCGCGGCCTTGATCGGGTCCCTCGAGGACAAGGTCAAGATCAATGGAGACATCCTCTCGACCGGAGTCACGTGGGATGCTCAACCTTGACACCCACGTGCTGTTGTACGCCGTCACCGGTCAGCTGACTTCTGCGGAGGTCAGGTCGCTCCGCAGCCAACGATGGTCGATCTCCGCGATCGTGCTGTGGGAGATCGCGAAGCTTGCGCAGCTCGGGCGGATCGAGGTGGATCTCGACGATGCCGAGGTCACGCGCACCCTCTCGGCGGTCCATGTGTGGCCGATCACGGCGGAGATCGCGAAGCGGAGCACGCGTCTGGATGTTCGAGGGGACCCGGCAGATGAGCTGATAGCCGCGACGAGCGCCGTGCACAACGTCCCGCTGATGACACGTGATCGGAGGCTCCGCCGGTCCCGGGTCGTCCCGCTAGCCCGATAGACAGAGACATCCGAAACCTCTTAAGCCTCCTCTGGGAGAGGTCGACATAGTAGGTAATGGCTGACGCGCGCTCACGAGAGGGTGGAGCGGTGGACAAGCAAGACCTCGCTCGGGGAGATGCCATCCGAAGGACGCTTCGCGCCGTTCGAGAGACTCTCGGCCTCGAGGTCGCCTTCGTGTCGGAGCTAACGGATGAGGAGAGGATCTTCCGTTACGTCGATTCAGCCGATGGGGTGTCCTACCTCAAGGTGGGCGATAGCGGTCCCGTGGAAGAGAGCTACTGCCACTACGTAGTTTCCGGCGAGATGCCCGAGTTCCTCCCCGACCCCGCCCGCCATCCCGTGGCCGCCGCCATGAAGGTGACGGCGGAGCTCCCTGTCGGGACTCACCTCAGCGTTCCTATCCGCTTCTCCGACGGACGCGTCTACGGCACTTTTTGCTGTTTTGCTCGTGACGTTCATCCCGAAGTCGAGAGTCAGGATGTTCGGGCGCTTCGTCTGGCGGCGCGATTGGTTGGTGATTACCTGGAGGAGCACGAAGCTAGGGAGGTGGATCTTGCGCGGCGACGCGAGGCGATCCGAACCATCCTCGATGACCCGGCAGGCCTGACGGCCGATTTTCAACCGTTGCTCAACATCACCACCGCCGAGGTCGTTTCGGTGGAGGCTCTCGCTCGGTTCTCCGGAGTAGAAGGCGGCTCTGAGGCGGTCTTCGCCGAAGCCTGGGAGGTCGGACTCGGCGTCGAACTCGAGCTCAAGGCGGTGCGAACAGGCCTTGAAGCTCTGCCCAAGATCCCGCGCTCGATCCGGCTCAATATAAATGCGTCGCCCCGCACCCTCGTGAGCCCAGACTTCTATGAGGCGGTCTCGATGGTTCCTCCTCATCGGCTAGTCCTGGAGATAACAGAACACGCGGCGATCGACGACTACGCCGCTCTGCGCGCCGTCGGTGAGCGATTGGCCACCCTCGGCATACGGATGTCGATTGACGATATGGGAGCAGGCTTTTCGGGTTTCACGCGCATCCTTGAGACTCCAGCCGACGAGCTGAAGATCGATCGTGCCATCATCCACGAGATCCACTTCAATCCTGTGAAGCAGGAGATAGTCCGTGCACTTGTCTCGCTGTGCGGTCGCGTCGATCTCGGTCTGGTCGCCGAAGGGATCGAAACGGATGCGGAAGTCGAGATGCTCCGCTCTTTGGGGGTGGTGCTCGGCCAGGGTCACTACTTCGCCAGGCCGGCGCCCTTGGACACCATCTTTCACAACGGGTCCCAGCGTCTCTTTGGGGCGTCTGGCCTCTCGAAGCCGCCGGTTCCAGAGCCAGAACGGGCAAGACAGCGAACGCAGAGGCCGGCGGACGGGATAAGCAAGAGAGACCCATCCCCAGCTCGCACGTGCTAGACCGCCCCCCAAGCCCCAGAGCTGGACGCCGGTGTGCTTACCGGGCTCCACCTCGGCCCAGTGCCGGCGCGACCTGGAGGCTCCTGGCAGCGTTGTAGGAGCGTGGCCCCCACCTGCCCGACGGCCGGTCCGGATGCAAGCGTCCCGGCGCGCCCAGGGGGGGGGCGCCGCCCTGCCCAGGCCCCTCGAAGCCCGGAGCCCAGGAGCGCTTCTAGCGGAGGCGGACGGGAATCGAACCCGCCCACCGTGTCTCCACGGCGCACCGGTTTTGAAGACCGGGAGGGACACCAGCCCCCAGTCGCCTCCAGAGCCAGCCATATTAGGGGTCCGGATGGGGAAAGATGACTAGGAGAGCGGGGGGCCCTCGGCGGACCGGGGTGGCCCGTTCGAATGGTGGGATACCCCCCTTAAGGATGATTTGTGGTGCGAAGCGGGACGAATCGTGCGCGTAGGTTAAGGACGCTGCCCAGCGGCGTCGATGACAAGGCGGTAGCGACCATCCGCCACGGGGGAGACATGACCACGATCCGCACGGACGACGATCGGCTCGAGCTCGAGCAGCACGAGGACAACGTCCTGGTCGCCCGCGTCCGTGGGGGGGACGATCGCTCGCTCGAGGTGCTACTCGACCGCTACCGCAATTTCGCCCGCTCCAAGTCACGCTCCTATTTCCTGGCAGGCTCGGACCGCGAGGACGTCGTCCAGGAAGGCATGATCGGCCTCTTCAAGGCGGTCCGCGACTTCGACCCCACGCAGGAGACGCCGTTCCGGGCGTTCGCCGAGCTGTGCATCTCCCGGCAGATCCTCACCGCGATCAAGACGGCCAACCGCCACAAGCACCAGCCGCTCAACTCCTCGGTCTCGCTGGACGCCCCGGCATATGTAGGCGGCGACAGCAGCGATCGCTCGGTCGTGGACAACCTCGTCGCCTCGAAGCTGACCGACCCGGCCGAGCTGGTCATCTCCGCCCAAGAGATCGAAGGCATCCGTGACTCGATGCGGAACACCTTGACCGAGCTGGAGGGAGACGTGCTCAGCCTCTACATGGACGGGAAGTCCTACGAGGAGATCGCCGGAGCACTCGGGAACCACGTGAAGTCGATAGACAACGCGCTCCAGCGGATCAAGCGCAAGCTGCAGCGTCACATCGCGCACCGCGAGGCCATCTCCCGCTGACCCGCTCCCCGCTCGGCGCGCCGCCGCACGGACGTTAGAGGTACGCGACCCGGCGCAGTAGCCTGATTCGACGATGGCCGCACCCGAAGATCCCCTCAACCATCACTCCCATCCGACCCTGCGCGACCCCATCCTGCTGGCGTCGTTCAAGGGGTGGAACGACGCCGGCGAGGCCGCGTCGTTCGCGACATCGCACCTGGCGCGCGTGTGGGCGGCGGAGCCGATCGCGAGCGTGGACCCGGAAGAGTTCTACGACTTCCAAGCGAACCGGCCGACGGTCGAACTCGTCGACGGAGTGACCCGGCGCATCTCGTGGCCGTCGAACGAGTTCCTGGCGGCGCGGCTCGACGGTGCGCCCCACGATGTGATCTTGATGATGGGCACCGAGCCGAGCACCCGGTGGCGGACGTTCAGTGGCCTCGTCGTCGAGATGGTCCGGCGCTATGAGGTGAAGCTCGTCGTCACGCTCGGCGCGCTCCTGACCGACATACCTCACTCGCGTCTGACGCATATCACCGCGACGGCGGTCGACCCGGACCTGATCGACCGGCTGAAGCTGGACCGCTCCCGCTACGAAGGACCGACCGGCATCGTCGGGGTCCTGCACGACGCCTTGGCGCGAGCGGGGGTCACGTCGGCCAGCCTGTGGGCTGCGGTGCCTCACTACCTCGCGGTGACCCCCAATCCGAAGGCCGCCCTCGCGCTGATCGGGAAGGTGACCGAGCTGATCGGCGCTCCGGCCGACCTCGGAACGCTCGAAGCGGCCGCGGTCAGCTACGACGAACGCGTTGCGGAGATGGTCGCATCGGACGACGACGTCCAGGCATACGTCCGACTCCTGGAGGAGCGCGCGGATGGACGCGACCAGGCCGAGGAGATGGATCCCTCGAAGCTACCGAGCGGAGATGCGATCGCCGCCGAGGTCGAGCGCTTCCTCCGGGACCGCCACGAAAGTGGCTCCGACTAGCCGGTGAGCGCCCAACCACGGACCGATCCCGAGACCGGCGCCAACCTCGAGTCTCTGGTCGAGGATGTCGTGCGGGACCTGCCCGCGCCGGACCGGCAGCTTGCGCTGGAGATCATCGCCACGGCGATGAAGCTCGCCGGCGAGCAGGTCACGCGCCTCGACCGCAAGATCGTCAACTCCGCGCTCAAAGAGATGCGGCATGCCTTCCGTGTGTTCACGCCCTACAAGGGGGTGAGGAAGGTGACGATCTTCGGGTCGGCGCGCACGGCCAAGGGAGATCGCGAGTACGAGGCGGCGCGTGACTTCTCGCGCCTGATCGCGAGCCGGGGATGGATGGTCATCACCGGGGCGGGACCGGGGATCATGGAGGCCGGTCACGAAGGCGCCGGCGGCAAGCTGTCGTTCGGGGTCAACATCCGTCTGCCGTTCGAGGCCAAGCCCAACCCCGTTATCGCCGACGATGCGAAGCTCATCAACTTCAAGTACTTCTTCACCCGCAAGCTCACCTTCATCAAGGAAGCCGACGCCTTCGTCCTGCTCCCCGGCGGGTTCGGGACACTCGACGAAGCGTTCGAGCTGCTCACCCTCGTACAGACGGGCAAGGCCGCTCTTCACCCGATCGTCCTCCTGGACGCTCCGGGGGGGACCTATTGGGCCCGATTCGAGGATTACATCTCCGACGAGCTCCTGGCGCGCCGCTACGTCGACGAAGCCGACCTCGCGTTGTTCCGGCGCGTCGACGACGCCGCCGAGGCGGTGCGGGAGATCGACAACTTCTACCGCGTGTACCACTCGACCCGGATCGTGCGGGGCAAGCTCGTCATCCGCCTGAACCACGAGCTCGACGACGGCTTCCTGTCATCGCTCTCGGACGATTTCGCGGACATCCTGAGAGGGTCCATCCGGCGCACCGCCGCGTCCAAAGCGGAGGTTGCCGACGACGACGTCCCGCACCTGCCGCGCATCGCGCTCGACTTCGATCGGCGCCACATCGGACGCCTCCGCCGGCTGGTCGACCGCATCAACCGGGAGGGACCGGCTACGAGCTAGGAGAGAGCCCCGGCCATTCCTTCTTGTCGTCGCGGACCTCCGGCCACGGCGCATCGGAGCCCTTGTCTACGGCACCGAGAACCTCGCCGAGGTCCTTACTCCCGGAGATGTCCCCGGTCACGGTCAGCAACTCGTCGAGGGAGGCGCGCGCTCTTCCCTCGAGCCTGATCCGAAGCGCCGCGAGGACGTCGGCGTGGAGGTCGCTTAGTCCCTGGGCGCGGTCGATCTCCGCGAGCGCCTGGGCCGCCCGCTCGAACAGCTTCCGATCGTCCGCGGCCTGCTTGCGGAGCCGCTCCAGCTCCTCGGTCATCAACCCTGGCCGGTCACCGGGTGCGATGCATCGGTGAACTCGCGGAAGATCCCGGTCACCAGGAACGCCACTTGCTCGCCGACGTCCACGCAGTGGTCGCCGAAGCGCTCCAGGTAGCGCGCCACCAGTAGGAGCTTGCTCGCCCACTCGAAGCTCGCCTCGTCGTTCACGTATTCCTTGAGGTCCGAGATCATGCCCCTATTGAGACGGTCCAGAGCGTCGTCCTCCAGGGGGAGCTGCTCGGCCAGATCGACGCTCCTCTGCGCGAACGCGGAGAGCGCCAGCTCGAGCATCCTGCCGCCGAGCACGCCCATCTCGCGCAGACGGACCACCATGGGCGAGTCCGGAGGATAGGGGTCCTTGTTGAGCACGAACTTGGCGATGTTGACGCAGAGGTCACCCATGCGTTCGACGTGCAGGTTGGAATGGATGATCGCGCTGACCAGGCGGAGGTCGCTGGCGACCGGAGCCTGCAGCGCGAGGAGGTTGAAGACGCGCTGGTCGGTCGCGAGATAGATGTCGTCCACACGATCGTCCCGTTCGAGGACCTGCTGGGCGAGATCGACATCGCGCTCGGCGAGAGCCTGGATCACGTTCTCGAGCTGCTCGCGGACGACGCTTCCCTCGGCCATGAGGCCGCGCTCCGCGGTCTCCAGCTCGTCGTGGAAGTTGACCCTGACCATGAACCGAGGATACCGCCCACCCCCCAGCGTGAAGGCGGAGCTAAGGGACGAAGCGGTAGCCGAGGCCTCTCACGGTTACGAGATGGCGGGGGTTGTGCGGGTCGCGCTCGCACTTCGCCCGCAGACGCTTCATGTGCACGTCGAGGGTGCGTGAGTCCCCGAAGTAGTTCTCGCCCCACACCCGGTCGATCAAGCCCGCGCGCGTGAGCACCCGGCCCGAGTTCTCCATCAGGGCCTCGAGGAGCTCGAACTCCTTGCGGGGGAGGTAGACGAGGTCACCCTCGACCGTGACCTCGGCGCGCTGGGGATCGAGGCGGATGCCTCCGGCCTCGAGCACGCCGTCCGGGCCCGTGACCTCGGCGACGCTGCGTCTCAGCACCGCCTTCATCCGTGCCAGCAGCTCTTGCGAGCTGAACGGCTTGGTCACGTAGTCGTCGGCCCCGAGCTCGAGCCCGAGCACCTTGTTGAGCTCCGCGTCCTTCGCGGTCAACATGATGATCGGCACCTGCGAGATCTTCCTCACCTCCTTGCAGACCTCTTCCCCCGACAGACCCGGAAGCATGAGATCGAGCAGCACCAGGTCGGCGCCCTCAGTGGTGAATCGCTCGAGGCCGGCAACCCCGTCGGTCGCGCGCGCGACCTCGTAGCCCTCGCGGGCGAGCTGATACTCGAGCGCCTCCCCGAAGCTCTCTTCGTCGTCGATCAGAAGCACCTTGGGCATCGCGACCTACCCGCCGACGGCCCGGCGCGTCCGGACGCCCCGATCCAGAGCGGGGAGCCGAATCGTGAAGACCGAGCCGCGCCCGATCTCGCTGGACACCTCGACCGTCCCACCGTGGAGCTCGGCCACGTGCTTGACGATGGCCAGTCCCAACCCGGTCCCGCCCCGGTCACGCGAGCGCCCCTTGTCGACGCGATAGAAGCGCTCGAAGATCCGGGGCCGGGCCTCGAGAGGGATCCCGATCCCGTTGTCGGTGACCCGCACGACCACGGCTGGGCCGTCGCGTTCCACCGCGATCCTGACGTCCCCCCCGTGCGGGGTGTACCGGATCGCGTTGTCGAGCAGGTTCCTCAGCAGCAACCTGAGGTGCTGGCCATCGCCCCGGACCCATGCCTCGGTCTCGATCGCGCCCACCACCCGGGTCTCCTTCGAGCGCGCCAGGGCGTCGAGCTCGTCGACGACGCCATGGGCGATCTCGGCCAGGTCGACCGGCTCGTCGGCGACCGAATGAGCCTCTTCGAGGCGCGACAGGTCCAACAGGTCGTTGATCAGCCGGCCCAACCGGTCGGCCTCTTTGACCAGCCTCTCGGAGAACCGGTCGGCCGCGTCCACGTCGTCCGGCAGCGCCTGGCGGATAGCGTCCGCCAGCGTCTGGATGCCGGCCACCGGGCTCTTCAGCTCGTGCGACGCGTGCGTGACGAACTCCCTCCGCACCTGCTGGGCGCGCAGCTCTTCGGTGACGTCCTGCATCAGCATGAGCACCCCTCCGCCGGCCAGCGCCTCCGCCCGGACCCGTACCTGGCGCGGGACGGGGAACCACAGTCTCAGCACCTGCTCGCGGGGCTCGCCCATGGACGCGGAGCGCGCGAGGGTGAGCAGCTCGTCGGAGGGCAGCCGCAGCGGGGTCGCCCCCGGCGGAAGACCCAGGAGACGCTGGGCCGCGCGGTTGATGAGCTGTGGCTTGAGCTGCTCGTTGAGGACGAGGACGCCCTCCGAGATGGCCTCGAGGATCTGTCCGTACGGTTCCTCGCCCGAGGGGTTCCCACCGACGAGCGACGAGGTCACGGGCCGATCTCCTTCGAGATCGACCGCAGGCTCCCGGTGAGCATGTAGCGCAACCGCTCGCCGATCATCACCGAGTGATCGGCGATGCGCTCGAGGGCGCGGCCCGCCGACAGCGTCTGAACCGCCAGGGGGACGGCGTCCGGACCGTCCAGGGCCAGCACCTCGGCCATGAGAAGCGAGTAATGCGCGTCGAGAGCATCGTCGCGTTCCTCCAGCGTCGTGGCGAGCCGGAGGTCCTGTGACACCCACGCGGTGAGGGCGGACGTGAACAGTGCCCGCGCCTCGTCGGCCATCGCCTCGAGGATGTCGAACGTCTGCGGGTGCGACGCAAGGAGCGGTTGATCCCCCACCAGCTTGACGATCCGCAGGCATAGGTCCCCGGTGCGTTCGAGGTCGCCGAGGATCCGCAGCACCGAGACGACGAGTCGCAGATCGGATGCGACCGGACTCTGCCGGCAGAGGAGGTCATAGCAGCGTTCGGTCAACGACACGAACATGTCGTCGATCAGGTCGTCACCGGCCCGCACTTCCTCCGCAAGCCGTCGATCGCCCGTCAGCAGCACGGTCGCCGACCGCTGCAGGGCGTCGTCGACCTTGAGGGCCATCATCTCGACTTGAAGACGGAGTTGCTCGAGCTCCTGCCCGAAGGACGCGCGCAAGGGCTGCGGTGAAGAAGGGTTACCCAAAGCGTCCGGTGACGTAGTTCTCCGTCCTCTCGTCTACGGGGTTGGTGAAGATGCGTTCGGTCTTGTCGTACTCGATGAGGATGCCCGTGCGCCGGTCTTGCTCTTCGTGGACCTCGGCGGTGAAGAACGCGGTCATGTCACTCACCCGCGCCGCCTGCTGCATGTTGTGCGTCACGATGATGATCGTGTAGTCCTCCTGGAGTGTGTTCATCAGGTCTTCGATGCGACCGGTCGCGATGGGATCGAGCGCCGAGCAAGGCTCGTCCATCAGGAGGACGTCCGGCTCGACCGCGACGCAGCGAGCGATGCAGAGCCGCTGCTGCTGTCCGCCGGAGAGCGACCAGGCCGATTCCTTCAGTCGGTCCTTGACCTCGTCCCACAACGCGGCCTTGACCAACGACTGCTCGACCAGCTCGTCCATGTCGCCCTTGAAGCCTGCGATCTTAGGCCCGAACGCAACGTTGTCGTAGATCGACTTCGGGAACGGGTTCGGCTTCTGGAAGACCATGCCGACGCGCCGGCGGACCTCCACCGCATCCACCTTGGGGTCGTAGAGGTCGACGCCGTGGTACAGGACGCGCCCCTGGACGCGCGCGCTCTCGATCAGGTCGTTCATCCGGTTGAAGCAGCGCAGCACCGTGGTCTTGCCGCAACCGGAAGGGCCGATCAAGGCGGTGATCTGGTTACGCGGGATCGTCAGCGAGATGTCCCGCACGGCCGTGAACCCCCCATAGGAGACCGAGAGGTCGGCGGTCTCGAAGACGGGCTTCTCGAAGCCGGCCTTGCGCGTCGCGCTTCGGTGGGCCGTTGCCAGATGGACCTCCCTGGATGGACCCTTGCTTTCTACCCGTTCCACCGTCCTCACGTCCATCGACTCACCACTTTCGCTCGTATCGGTTCCTCAGGAAGATCGCCAGGGCGTTCGCCGTAAGTATCACGACCAGGAGCACGACGATCGCCGCCGCCGTGTTCGCACGGAAGCCCTCGCTGGGCTGGCGCGCCCACCCGTAGATGATCATGGGCAAGGCCGTGAACTTGCCGTGCAGCATCTCGTTGAGCGTTTGTCCCCCGCCGGCGAGGAACCCGGTGACCGCTCCGACCATTATCAAAGGCGCCGTCTCACCAAGCGCGCGCGATATCGACAGGACGGTCCCGGTGAGGATCCCGGGCGCTGCCGACGGAAGCACGTGGCTCCGGATGACCTCCCAGCGCGTGGCTCCCACCCCATAGCCGGCCTCGCGGATGCTCGAGGGCACCGCCCGGAGCGCCTCGGCCGACGTGATGATCACGATCGGCAGGACCAGGATCGCCAGGGTCGCCCCACCGGCTATGACGCTGCGACCCCCAGTGACGCCCGCGAGGAGCTTGACGAAGATCGCAAGACCCAACAAGCCGTAGACGATCGAGGGGACCCCGGCGAGGTTTCGGATGTTGACGTTGATCAAACGCGTCAACTTGGTGTCGGGAGCGTACTCCTCGAGGTAGACGGCTGCGCCGATCCCCAGAGGGAAGGCGATGACCACGACGAAGGCCATCAGCAAGAGAGAACCGATGATCCCCTGGGCCACCCCCGCGAACTCCGGGAGCGACGAGAGGTTTCCCTTCAGGAAACCGACACCCCGTTCGGAGAAGACCTCCCATCCGCCGCGGACGACATCCGCCAGCAGCGTGACCAGAACGGCGAGCGACACGAGGATGCAGAAGAGAAGAGCCCCTTCGAAGAGCAGGCTGCGCACGTCCGTCTTGCGGCCGCGCAGACCTTGGAGGACGACATCAGTGGTCGTGAGCCGCTGCGCCGGATCGGCCATCAGTACTTCTGCCTCACCCTGCGGACGAAGCGTTGGCTCACGAGGTTCAGCACCAGCGTCATCAGGAAGAGGAGCAAGCCGACGAAGAACAAGCTCTCGAACGTGCCGTCGGTCCCCTTGACCTGATCGCTGCCCGTCGCCAGCGCCGTCATCGCCGCGGTCATCGTTTGACCGGGCTTGGTGGGGTCGAGCGAGAACAGGGAGCCGCCGGTCGCGCCCGAGGCGATCGCCACGATCATCGTCTCGCCGATCGCGCGCGATGCACCGATGATCAACGCCGCGACGATGCCGGAGATCGCTGCGGGGAACACGATCCTCGTGGTTACGGTCCGCTTGCGCGCGCCCAACCCGTAGGACGCCTCACGCACGGCCGTCGGCACGGCCCGCATCGCGTCCTCGGCGACCGAGGCGATGAGCGGCGTTACGAGGATGCCGACCGCGATCCCGGAGGCGGCCATGTTGAACGAGGTCGACTCCGGCCACAGGCGGTTCACGATGGTGGGGCTGATCCAGGTCAACGCGAAGTAACCCAGGACTACGCTGGGGATGCCGGCGAGGATCTCCAGGATCGGCTTTACGAGCCGTCTCACCTTCGGTCGGGCGTACTCCGACAGGTACATCGCGGCGCCGAGACCGAGCGGGACAGCTACCAGCATCCCGATGCCGGTCACGAGGAGCGTCCCCGCCACGATGGTCTTGATGTCGAATAGCCCGCGGCGCGGGAACCATCCCGTGGTCCACAGACTGGTCAGGTCGACGCGTGTGAGGAACGTGAGGGCTTCGCCCAACACCGACAGGACGATGAGGATGCTGATAAGGATCGACAGCGCCGCGCACGTCAGGAACGCGGCACGGATGAAGCGCTCCTTCTGACGCCGCTTGCTGCTTCCCCCGAGGTCTTCGAGAGATACGGCCGCGGGGCCGGCGCCTCCCGACGATGGCGTCATGCTCGAGCGATCCCCATCCCTTCTGCGCTCACGCGCTCCGGACGAAGGGACGACCCGTGGGCCGCCCCCGTCCCCGTTCGGCACACTATCTATCTACGCTCCCCGGGTGCCGGTCTCCAGGTCCTCCCACACTTGCCGGCTCGCCGCGACGTCGTCCTCTGCCAGATCGACGTAGCCGACCTCCGCCACGGAGGCCAGGCCTTCGTCAGACATGTAGTAGTCGACGAACGCCTCGACGGCCGAGTTCTCACCCAAGCTGTCGGTGTTGACATAGATGTAGAGATCGCGCGCGATCGGGTAGGCGCCGCCGGAGATGGTCTCCGGGGTCGGCTCGATGCACTCGCCGTTCTCGTCCTCGATCGCCAGCGCCTTGACCGCGCCCGCGTTCTGTTGGACGAACGCGTACCCGACCCAGCCGAGCGACATGGGGCTGCCGCTGATCCCCTCGATGATCACGTTGTCGTTGCCCGATGCCTGGTAATCCGGGCGGATCACCGGGTCGTCCTCCGAGATCTTGCGTTCCTCGTAGGCGATGTCCTCCATGACGATCTCGCTGAAGGAGTCGAAGGTCCCGGATTCCTCCCCCGGGGCGGTGACGTCCAGCGGCACGTCGGGGTACGGGGCGTGCGTCGCGCCGACCTCCTGCGCGAGCTCGTCGGCGTCGGACCAGCTCGTGAACCCCTCGGACTCCGGCCCGAGCAGAGCGTAGAGGTCGTGGAACCCGAGGCAGTCGATGGCTCCGTTCTCGGGGGATGTGATCACCGACAAGCCGTCGATCGCTACCTTGAGCTCGACGAACTCGACCCCGTTCTTCTCGCAGTTAGGGACTTCTTCCTCGGCGTCGATCGGCCGGGAGGCATCCGAGATATCGGTCTCGCCGTTGCAGAACAGCTCGAACCCGTCGCTCGTGCCGGGTCCGTCGACCGATATCTCCACCTCGGGATGCTCGGCAGCGAACTTCTCGGCGTTACGCGTGGTGATGGGCTCCACCGTCGACGAACCCGACACGGTGATCGAACCGGTCAGCTCGGCTTCGCCCGTGCCTGTTCCGCCGTCGCCGCCGTTACCGCCACACGCGACCGCTACGAGCGCCACGGCGAGACCAGCCGCGGCGAGCCTCAAAGACCTGCTAAGAGCCATGGTCATACGGGCTTGCTCCTCCTCTGCCGGGCGCCGGACGGCGCCGCCGGATAACCGCCTGTCGTCTGCAAGCTAGCAACGCGAGGTGGCCGCGAGGGGACCTATTCATGAACAACAGATGAACTTGCGGCCCCCCGGAGAACGCGTTACCCGGGGCGCGAGGACAAGGCGGAGCGACTACTGCGACGCCTCGGGGAGGGGGACGCGGCGGCGGCCGTGTGCACGCAGGGAGGAGTCATGCCCGACCTCATCACCTGCCTCGGCGTGAACCGAGACCTACCCGTGCGCCCGGCGCGCCAACCGGTTAGCGGAGGTTGTCGAGAACGAAGGTCGTGTACCACGCCGAGATGAAGGTGTTCTCGGTCCCCTGCTCGAGGTTCTCCCGGCTCCCCGCGACCGTCTCCATCAGTTCCACGGTGTCCCACGGCTGGTGATAGCCGGGATAGTCGGATGCCGTGCGCATACCGGCCCACCGCATCGTGAAGTAGCCCTTCTCGGCGAAGTTCCTCTCGTCCGAGTTACGGATATTGGGA
>JBHENN010000025.1:0-11182 GCA_046262015.1 Actinomycetota bacterium
CGTGATCGCGCCACCCCCACGCCTCGGTCGGGTAGACGCGCCCGCCATGCTCGAACCCCGGCTCTGCCCTGATGTCTTCGGTCAGCTCGCCCAGCGGCACCTGCAGGACCGCGGCGACCTCGTCGGGGTTCGGGTTAAGGGACGGTAGCGACGCGATCCAGCCGACGATCGGCGTCACGAGATACCCGCTGACGAAGGTGGGGAACGTGTCGAGCTCGCCCAGGACCCGCACCTGGTCCGGTTCGAGCCCGATCTCCTCGTGTGCCTCGCGGAGCGCCGCGGCGCTCGGGGTCTCGCCGGGACCGAGCGAGCCGCCGGGGAACGAGATCTGGCCCTGGTGACTCGGCAACGTGTCAGCCCGGACCGTGAAGATCAAGAACGGATCCGGCGCGGCGACGAGGGGAACGAGCACCGCAGCAGGGCGCGCTCCCGCGGACTCGAGACGAGAGGGGAGCGCGGTGCTCAGAGCTCGCTCGAGACGCAGGTCGAATCGATCCGGCATGGCGCCCGCATCGTAGCCTTGGCGTTTCCCGCCGAGGACGTCGAGGAGGCACCGTGGGCAAGTTCGTCAACCTGGAAGTGGACGATGACGGCGTCGGCACGATCCGGTTGGACCGACCGCCGGTGAACGCCCTCAACGCCGCGGTCGCGAGCGAGATCGATGCTGCGGTCGCTGCCGCCGCCGCCGACGAGCGGGTCCGCGCCGTGGTGGTGTGGGGTGGTCCCAAGGTGTTCGCCGCCGGAGCCGACATCACGGAGATGGCCGAGCTCGACGCGGTCACGATGTTCCGCTACATCGGTGCGTTCCAGGACGTCTTTACGCGCCTCGAGCACCTCGGGAAGATCACGATCGCCGCGGTGAACGGGTACGCGCTCGGTGGCGGCTGCGAGCTCGCGCTCGCGTGCGACCTCCGGATCTGCGCCGATGACGCGACCTTCGGTCAACCGGAGATCCTCCTCGGGGTGATCCCCGGAGCGGGTGGGACCCAGAGGCTGCCCCGGCTGGTGGGGGTGGGCCGTGCGAAGGAGATCGTCTACTCCGGGCGTTCGGTCAGGGCCGAAGAGGCCGCCGCGATCGGGCTGGTGAACGAGGTCGTCCCCGCCGGCGAGGTCATCGACAAGGCGCAGGCCCGGGCGCAGCGCTACGCGGCCGGCCCCGGGGTGGCTCTGACGGCCGCGAAGCAGGTCATGCAGAACGGCATGGGCGTGGACATGACGAGCGCGCTGCTCCTCGAGCGCCAGGCCTTCGCCGCGCTGTTCGCTACCGAGGACCAGAAGACCGGCATGCGCTCCTTCATGGAGCACGGGCCCGGGAAGGCTCGTTTCGTCGGTCGCTGACGTCGTGCCGAACCGGACCGCAGACGTGCCGTCCGTGACGTGGGAGCAGACCCGCGCGTTCAGGCTCGCGCGCATGACCCTCGCGCTGGCGCGGCCTCTCGGGGCCGCTATGCTTGCAATAGCAAGCACCCCACCATCCTGCGCATCTCTCGAGGAGGCCGACTTGAACATCGCGGTGTGCGTGAAGCACGTCCCCGACCCCAACGTGCCGCCCGAGCTCGACGGGCACAGGCTCAAACGGAGCGGCGTGCAGGGGGTCCTCGACCCCGGGGACGAGTTCGGCGTCGAAGCGGGGCTCCAGCTCAAGGAAGCGCATGGGGGGGAGGTGACCGTCGTGTCGATGGGCCCTGCACCCGCGCTCGAGGCGATCACCCGGGCGCTGTCGATGGGAGCGGACCGGGGCGTCCTGGTGACCGACGACGCGCTCGCAGGAGCCGACGCGCTGGTAACCGCCCGGGTCCTGGCCGCGGCGGTCACGCGCAACCCCTTCGACGTCGTCATCGCCGGGGTCGAGTCGACCGATGGCTACAGCGGCACGATGGCTTCGACCCTCGCCGAGCTGCTCCAGATCCCCCAGGTCACGTTCGCCAAGCACATCGAGGCCGGCGACGGCACGGCTACCGTGCACCGGCAGACGGCCGACGGATACCACGTCGTTCAGTGCCCGATGCCGGTGCTGATCACCGTAACGGCGGGCGTCAACGAGCCTCGCTACGCGTCCTTCAAGGGCATCATGGCGGCAAAGAAGAAGCCCCGCGACCAGCTGTCCCTCGCCGATCTCGGCCTCGATGGCGAACAGGTCGCGGTCCGCCAGAAGGTTGCGAACGTCGCCGAGGCCGAGGCGCGCAAGGCGGGCGAGGTCATCCACGACGACGGCAGCGCGGCAGGTCGGATCGCGGACTTCCTTCAGGAAGCGAAGGTGATCTAGGTGGCGAGGATCTGGGTCTATGCCGAGGTCGACAAGGGGAAGGTCGATCCCACCGCCCTGGAGATCCTGACCAAGGCACGGGAGATCGGTGATGTGGAGGCCGTAGCTCTAGGGCCAGGCGCCACCGAGGCCGCGCCGAAGCTGGGCGAGTACGGCGCCACGGTCGTGTTCGCCTCCGACGACGAGGTGTACGCCGACTTCGTGGCGCAGCCCGCCGCGCATGCGTTGACCGAGCTGGTCCGGCAGCACTCTCCCGACCTGATCCTGTTCGCCATGAACTACGACTCGCGCGACATCGCGGGCCGGCTGTCGGCTACGACCGGCGCGACCCTGATGAGCAACGCCACCGGTCTGGTGAGTGCCGACGTTGCGCAGACCTCCATCTTCGGCGGCTCGTTGATCGTCGACGTGGCGCTCGAGGGAAGCCCGAAGATAGTTCTGGTGAGGCCGAAGTCGTTCGTCGCGGAGCCGAGCGGAGATGAGGCTGCCGTCGACCCCGTCGAGGTCGACATCCCCGACAGCGCGAAGAAAGCGCGCCGGGTCGAGCGGCACGAGGAGGCGGCGACCGGACCGCGTCTCGAGGACGCCCCGGTCGTCATCTCCGGTGGCCGGGGTCTCCAGGATGCCTCCAACTTCGCCTTGCTCGAGGAGCTCGCCGGAGCTATCGGCAATGCCGCGGTGGGTGCCACCCGCGCTATCGTGGACGCGGGATGGGTGCCTTACGCGTATCAGATCGGTCAGACCGGCAAGACGGTTAAACCCGGCGTCTACATCGCGGTCGGGGTCAGCGGTGCCACGCAGCACATCGTCGGGATGAAGGGGGCCAAGCGCATCATCGCCATCAACAAGGACGAAGAGGCGCCGATCTTCTCGATCTCTGACCTCGGCGTGGTGGGGGACGCGTTGAAGATCGTTCCTCAGCTCGTGGAAGAGATCAAAGCCCGCAAGGGGTAGGTGACGGTGCATGGGCTTCGCCGACAGGATCCGCGCTTTCTTCAGCAAGCGGAACAACCCGGGGCTGGGTGACCTGGAGACGTTCGTCGCGGCGCGCAAGGGGGTCGAGGGGTACATCGAGCCGCGAACGGCGACGCAGCCCACGACCCTGCTCCTCGTCGACCGCGACGGAGATAACCTGCGGGCGCCCGTGCGCGAACCCCGCGACGCCGTCGCCTTCTGCGCCGACCGCGGGATACCGGTCTACGACGCTCAGGTGATCGGGTATCCGCAGAGGATGCGCGACTTCGAGAAACGGCGGACCCGCGGCGGAGCCGATTCTCTGGACCGCGAGATCGAGGACCTCGAACGCCGCTTGAAGGAGACCGACGGCCGGCCGTGACGGGCGACTTATCCTGGATGCATGCACTATCTCGACCATGCTGCGACGACCCCGGTGCTGCCGGAGGTGAAGGACATCCTCGTCCGTTTCCTGGAGGAGGACTTCGGCAATCCATCCTCGGTCCACGCCTTCGGACGTAATGCCAAGCAGGCGGTAGAGGACGCGCGCGACCGGGTCGCGTCGGCGATCGGCGCCAGCCCGGCTGAGATCGTCTTCACCGGCGGCGGCACCGAGGCCGACAACCTCGCGCTGAAGGGGGCCGCGGCCAAGCTCCGAGGGAACGGGGACCACATCGTGGTCACGGCCTTCGAGCACCATGCCGTGCTCGATACCGCGGCGTGGCTCGGCAAGCGGGGGATCGAGGTAACCACGGTCTCGGTGCCGCCAAGTGGGATCGTCGATCCCGACGCCGTCGCGGCCGCGGTGCGACCCTCGACGATCCTGGTAGCCGTGATGGCGGTCAACAACGAGATCGGCACGATCCAGGACGTCGGGGCGATCGCGAACGCGGTGAAGGAGAAGAACCGCCACGCCCTGGTCCACACCGATGCCGTCCAGGCCCTGGGGAACCTCCCGGTGGACGTGCACGCCTGGGGGGTCGATCTCGCCGCGTTCGCGGCGCACAAGCTCGGCGGTCCCAAGGGCGTCGGCGCGCTCTTCGTGAGGGCCCCGGTGGCGGTGGAGGCGCTCCTTCACGGCGGGGGCCAAGAGCGCGGCGTCCGCTCCGGCACGCTCAACGTGCCGGGGATCGCGGGATTCGGCGTCGCCGCCGAGATCGCGGCGAAGGAGGTCCACGAGAAGAGCGAGCGCCTGAGCGCCCTGCGCACCTCGCTGCTGGAAGGGTTGCGCGCAGCCCTCCCCGACATGGTCGTGAACGGCGACCTCGACCGCCGCGTCGCAGGCAACCTCAACGTATGCATCCCGGGAGCCGACGGGGACATCCTGCTGTTGCTCCTGGATGCTGCCGGCATCGCCTGCTCGTCCGGTTCGGCGTGCGCTTCCGGCGCCAACGACCCGTCCCACGTCCTGCTCGCGATCGGGGTGCCGCGCGCGCTCGCCCGCGGAAGCCTGCGCTTCTCGCTCGGCCGTTCGTCGACCTCCGCCGACGTGGAGGCCGTGCTCGACGCGCTGCCCGAGGCGGCCGCCCGGGCGCGCCGGGTCGCGTGATGGCCGCTCGCAGGGCGGTCGTGGCGATGTCGGGAGGGGTCGACTCCTCGGTGGCGGCCGCCCTCTTGGTGCAGCAGGGCTACGACGTCACCGGCATCATGCTGAAGCTGTGGCGAGGCGACGCGGCCAACCACGACTCCGGATGTTGCAACCTCGGCGCCGCGGAGGACGCTCGCCGGGTGAGCGACGTCCTGGGGATCCCGTTCTACGTGCTGAACATGGCCGAGCGCTTCGAGGACACCGTGGTGCGCGACTTCCAGGATTCGTACCGGAGAGGAACGACGCCGAACCCGTGCGTGCGGTGCAACCAGTGGATCAAGTTCGACGCGCTGCTCGAGCGGGCCGAGGCGCTCGGGGCCGATGTGCTGGCCACGGGGCACTACGCCCGCGTCGAGCGTGGGCCTCGGGGCTTCAAGCTGCTCCGCGGCCGCGACGAGCGCAAGGACCAGTCCTACGTCCTGTGGATGCTCGGCCAGGACGAGCTCGCCCGCTGCCTGTTCCCGGTCGGCGACCTCGAGAAGCCCGAGACCCGCCGCATCGCCGCCGAGCTGGGGCTGCGCACCGCCGCCAAGCCTGACTCCCAGGAGATCTGTTTCGTCCAGGGCGGCGACACGTCGGCCTACATCGCCGAGCACCTCCCGCACGCCAGTGCCCCCGGCGCGATCCGCGACCGCTCGGGCACCGTCCTGGGCGAGCATCGGGGCATCGGTCACTACACCGTGGGACAGCGGAAGGGACTGGGGATCTCGCTCGGCGCGCCGGTCTTCGTGACCGCGATCGACGCCACGACGAACTCGATCACCGTCGGGAGCAGGGACGAGCTACAGGTCGATGCTCTCGTCGTCGAAGAGACGAGCTTCGTCGCCGCTCCTCCGGCGCCGGGCACCCGTCTGCTGGTGCAGCACCGCGCCCACGGTGAGCCCGCCCTAGCGGTGGTAGAGCGGACGGGCAACGGGTCGTGCGCGCTGCGGTTCCAGGACCCGGTCGAGGCCGTGGCTCCCGGCCAGTCGGCAGCCTTCTACTCGGCCGACGATCCCGACGAGCTCGTGGGTGGTGGGGTGATCGCCGCGGCGATACCCGCTCTGGCCGGTGTCTGAGGAGGCCCTCCCTAGTCACGGCGACGACTACGTCTTCATCCGCCGCAGGATCATGGTGCTCGCCCGCCCCCACGCCGGAGGCAACGAGAAGGGCTCCGGGCGGCCCCCGGGACGGGGAAGATAGGCGCCATGGCGCGCCCCACGAAAGCTCAGGCCGCGCGGCGCGCCCGCGACCTGCGTGAGGCGATCGACTATCACGCGTACCGCTACTACGTGCTCGACGATCCCGAGGTCGCCGACGCGGAGTACGACGCGCTCGTCGGCGAGCTCATGCAGATCGAACGCGAGTTCCCCGACCTCGTCACCCCGGATTCGCCCACGCAGCGGATCGGCGCGCCGCCCTCCGACCTGTTCGCCCCCGTTCGGCACCGCTCGCGGATGATGTCGCTCGACAACTGCTTCTCGCTCGAAGAGTTGCAGGCGTGGGGAAAGCGGGTGGAGCGCGCGATCGGGAACGTGGATGCGTTCGTCGTGGAGCTGAAGATGGACGGCATCGCCGTCAACCTGATCTACGAGGACGGCGTGTTCGTCAAAGGCGCGACGCGCGGCGACGGTCATACCGGCGAAGACATCAGTGGCAACCTCAGGACCGTGCGCGCGGTGCCGCTCAGGCTGCGCGGCGACGCTCCCAAAGTGATCGAGGTGCGGGGTGAGGTGTACATGGCCACGGCCGACTTCGAGAAGCTGAACGAGCGTCTCGGTGAAGGGGGCGGCAGGACCTTCGCCAATCCGCGTAACGCGGCGGCCGGCTCACTGCGCCAGAAGGACCCGACGGTCACCGCGGGGCGGAACCTGTCGCTGATCTGCCACGGGATCGGTCACGTCGAAGGCCGTCGCTTCAGCTCGCACTCCGAGGCGCTGGCGACGATCAGGGCGCTCGGTCTGCGGACGAACCCGGAGAACAAGGTGCTCGCCGACTTGGACGCCGTCTACGCGTTCTGCACGCGCTGGCAGGAGCACCGGCACGACGTCGCCTACGAGATCGACGGCGTAGTGGTCAAGGTCGACGCGATCGCACAGCAGGAGGAGCTCGGCTCGACCTCGAAGGCGCCTCGATGGGCGATCGCGTACAAGTTCCCCCCGGAAGAGAGGACCACCCTCCTCGAGGACATCTTCGCCTCCGTGGGCCGGACGGGTGTCGTGACGCCGTTCGCCGGCCTCGAGACGGTGTTCGTGGGTGGGGTCAACATCACCACGGCCACACTGCACAACGAGGACGAGGTCGCGCGCAAGGACGTTCGCCCCGGGGACACCGTCATAGTCCGGCGCGCCGGCGACGTGATCCCCGAGGTCGTCGGGCCGGTCCTCAGCAAGCGTCCGAAGAACGCGCGGCGTTGGCGGATGCCCAAGAAGTGCCCCTCGTGTGGCCACGAGCTCGTGCGGAATCCGGGTGAGGCCGCGACAAGGTGCCTCAACCTCTACGACTGCCCGGCACAGCGCCGGGAACGGCTGTTCCACTTCGCGAGCCGCGGGGGAATGGACATCGAGGGCCTTGGCTACCAGACGATCATCGCCTTGATCGAGCGGGGGCGGCTGCGCGACGTCGCCGACATCTACTTCTTGAAGCCCGACCAGCTCGCCGAGCTCGAAGGGTTCGGCGAGAAGTCGATCGACAACCTCATACAGGCGATCGATCGCTCGCGCACCCGCCCGCTCCCCAACCTCTTGACCGCGCTCGGCATCCCGCACGTGGGGTTCGCCGGCGCGGAGGTGCTGGCGCGGGAGCTCGGCTCGCTCGAGCGCCTGGAGGGCTGTGCGGTCGAGGAGCTAGAGGCCGTCCCCGGCGTGGGCCCCATCATGGCGGGAGCGATAGCAGGGTTCTTCGCGGAGCCTCGGAACCGGGAGGTGCTCGACAAGCTGCGCGCCGGAGGGGTCGCGCCGGCGCCCATCGCGCCCCCGCCCGAAGGGCCTCTCAGCGGCAAGACGTTCGTGCTCACGGGGTCGCTGGCCGGCTTCTCCCGCAGCGAGGCCCAGCGGGCGATCGAGGAGCGCGGCGGCAAGGTGGCCTCGAGCGTGTCCAAGAAGACCGATTTCGTCGTGGTCGGCGAGGATCCGGGCTCGAAGCACGACAAGGCCGTGGCCCTCGGGGTCCCGATCCTCGACGAGGCGGCCTTCGAGAAGCTCCTGGGATGACCGGCCCGCAGGTTCTCGTCGGAGCCCCCTGCTAACGTCGGCCCCATGGAGGCTCAGGCGTGGACCGCGATCGTCCTATTGGCCGCAACCCTCATCGGGGCGCTCTACTACCTCGGCAACCGGATCGACTCGCTGGGGGCGAAGCTCGACTCCCGGATCGACTCGCTCTCCGGCCGGATCGACACCCTGACGCTGCGCGTGGAGGAGCAGGGGCGACAGCTCGGCTCGCAGATCTACGACGTGGCCGCCAAGCTGGACCGGCACCTGCGCCGCCACGCGGGCTGAGGTCTCCTCCGGTGGACGACCACCGTAAAGAACCGGCGCAGGGATCGCTCCCTGCGCCGGTCGACACGCTCGGTTCTTTCGATCGCCACGCTTCGCCGGAGGCGCCCAGAGGACCAAGCTGGGGTGGGGATCTAGGTGAACCGGTTTGGACTCTGCCCGTGGCCCGAACCCTAAGGTGGCCAGAATCCTGAAGCTGTGAGGCTTAGACCACTAGCAGCCGGTCACCTCGCGAGGTCCGTCGAAACTAGGTAACAAGTCTGGACCACCTCCTTTCTCGCGTGCGGAAATGAAACCACATCCGGCGACCCCTCCCGCGCACATCGCGGCGAGATCCGCCGACTTTTTCCGGCGTGCCCGGCGCGCCGGCCCTCGTGCCGACCGGGGCCGTCTAGATTTAGCCCCGGCGTCACCCAACCGCGACCCGGGAGGACCACATGCCATCGCTCGACGGGAAGGTAGCGATCGTCACCGGCGCAGGCCGGGGGATCGGCAGAGAGCATGCTCTGGCGCTCGCCGCCTCCGGGGCCAAACTCGTCGTCAACGACCTGGGCGGCTCCGCCGCGGGGGAGGGCCACGACACCACCCCGGCCCAGTCCGTGGCGGACGAGATCGTCGCCGCCGGCGGCGAGGCAACGGCGAACTACGACAACGTCGCCGACTTCCAGGGCGCGGCCAACATGGTCAAGCAGGCGGTCGGCGATTTCGGACGCCTCGACATCCTCGTGAACAACGCCGGCATCCTGCGGGACCGGATGATCGTGAGCATGACCGAGGACGAGTGGGACGCCGTCATCGCGGTGCACCTCAAGGGCCACTTCGCTCCGACGCACCATGCCGCCGCCTACTGGCGGGAGCGGTCGAAGGCGGGCGAGCAGATCAAGGGTCGGGTCATCAACACGTCGAGCCCCTCGGGCGTTTTCGGGAACGTGGGTCAGTCCAACTACGGGGCAGCCAAGGCGGGCATCGCCGCGTTCACGATCATCGCGGCGCAGGAGCTGGGTCGGTACGGCGCGACGGTCAACTGCCTCGCTCCGAACGCGCGCACCCGCATGACCGAGAACATCTTCGCCGGGATGGACGCGCCGACCGAAGGCTTCGATCCGCTCGATCCGGCCAACATCTCGCCCGTGGTCGTGGCGCTGTGCAGCGACGCGGCCCAGGGCATCACCGGCCAGTGCTTCTTCATCTACGGCGGCACGATCAACGTCCTGAGGCCGTGGGACTCGGGCACCGTGATCAAGAAGGACGACTCGTGGGACCCCGACGAGCTGCTCGGCCGGTTGACGGCCGCGTTCCCCACCGGCATCGCTCCCGAAGGGATGATGTCGATGCTGGCGAAGGCGGCGGACGGCGGCGGCGCGTGATGGCCTACGAGGAGCTGACCTTCCGCCTGCCCGTCGAGCACGACAAGGTTGCGGAGTTCGCCAGCGCGGTCGGCGAGGACAACGCGGTCTTCTACGACACCGAGGCGGCGCGGCTGCACGGCCTGCCGGACGTTCTGGCGCCACCGACGTTCACGGTCACGCAGATCTTCCACGTTCCGCGCGCCGAGCGAGAGCAGAAGCTGGGGGCGAACCTGGATTACGCGCGGGTGCTCCATGGCGAGCAGGAATTCGTCTACCCCCGCCTGCCGATCGCCGGCGAGGTCCTCACCGGGCGGATGCGCATCGCCCAGGACTTCACCAAGGAGGGCAAGCGGGGGGGCACGATGCGGTTCGTCACGTACGAGACGGCTTACACCGACGCGCAGGGCGAGGACGTCCTGACCGCGAACTACACCTTGATCGAGACGAGCAAGGACGCCGCCTCGTGAGCGCGCCTTTCCGCATCTCGCTGACTGAGGTGATGCCCGGCATGGACCTCGGCGAAGCCGTCTTCGGTCCGATCACGCGGGAGGACATCACCCGGTACGCCGAGGCCTCCGGGGACGACAACCCGATCCACCAGGACGAGGACTACGCCCGCTCCACCGGCGCGCCGACGGTGTTCGCGATGGGGATGCTGCCGGCCGGCTATCTCGCCCATGCGGTGTCGGACTGGATCGGGGGGCCGGAGAACCTGCGGCGCTACAAGGTTCGCTTCACGACCCGGGTGTGGCCCGGGGACGAGATCGTGTGTCGCGGGCGCGTCGTCACCATCGAGGACGCCACGATCACGGCCACGGTTGAAGCGAGCCGTCGGGGGGACGGCCCGGAGGGGCTCGGTCTGCCCGCGGAGGAGGTCGCCATCGTGGGCGAGATCGAAGCGGAGATCCCGGACTACGACGGACCTGGGAGGGGATAGTGGCGCTGAACGTGGACCTGATCGGCAAGGAGTACTCGAGCTCGACCTACGAGGTGACGGCCGAGGCGATCGAGCGCTTCGCCCGAGCCACGAACGATCTCAACGAGCGGTACCTCACGGGAGATGTGGTCCCCCCCCCGGTCTTCCCCGTGGTCCCGGCGTTCAACTCGTTCATGGCCGCGGCCACCGATCCCGATCTGGGCGCCGATCTGCTTCGCCTCGTTCACGGCGCCGAGGAGCACGTGCTGCACAAGCCGATCCGTGTGGGGGACGTGTTGACGGTCACTACCTCGCTCGAGTCGGTCGACCGGAAAGAGACCGGCGAGACCTTCACCGTCAAGGCGACCGAGACCGATCCCGCGGGGGAGGTCCTGGCGGAGGTGCGCGGGACCATGTTCATCCGCGGCTCGGCAACCGGGCGTCCCGCCCCTTCCGCGCAGGCCGATCCCGAGAGGACGTTCGTCTACGAGGAGACCACCAAGGTGGACGAGGACCAGACCCACCGCTACGCGGAGGCGTCGGGGGACCACAACCCGATCCACATCGACGAAGCAACCGCGCGGATGGCGGGCCTCCCCGGGATCATCCTGCACGGCATGTGCACGATGGCGATCG
>JBHENN010000026.1:0-12778 GCA_046262015.1 Actinomycetota bacterium
GCTATCTGGCCGCCCTCGGCAGCGTTCTCTCCTACCCGCCGGGGTGGTTCGAGGCCCGGAAGCTCCGACAGTTAGTCACTTAACCGTCCGGGTAAGAGGTGTTGCGCGGCGGTGGACGTCGTCCGCGTCCTCAGTGGCCGCGGTACACGCGCGGGATGGGAAGGATGGCTCCCCTGCGGCCATGGGTCCCCTCCGCTCGTCACCGAACAGGCTCCAACCCGATCAGGGATCGAACGAAGTGGGGTGTAGCCTCCAAGACTTCATCGATTCGTGTGACGTGTCACAGGCTGCTACTAGAGTCGAGGAAACGACGACCAGGAAGTGACCTGTGGAACTGCTCCTCGCGGCGATCATCGGCGGACTGCTGCTCGCGGTGCTCGTCACGATCCTCATCTGGAGGGTCGCGTCGCGGGCGGTCGACAATGGTCTCGACTGGCTCATACACACGTTCGGGAACGAACGGGCAGCCAAACAGATCGAGGAGAAGTGGCGAGACCGGGGCAACTAAGCAGTCCGGGCTTGGGCCGGAGGTAGAACTCGGCTTCAGAAGCGCAGCATTCCACTGGCCATCCTTGCCGGCACGTGCGCTCCTAGGGTTGCGCCTCCTCCACTGTCGTCTCCAGACGTTTCACACGAGAATGAAGAAACGGATGACCATCGCCCCTCTCGTGACCGAGACACCTCTTGTGTGAGTAAGCCACTGCAGCCACCACGTAGTCGCCTGGCTCCGTGTAGCTGACCCCAATCTCGAGGCGGGCTGGGGTCCCAGGCTTCCTGCCCTGAACGCAATACGTATGTGCAAAGACGAACGGCGCGCGATCACCACCCTCGTCGAACCACACCTGGACCTCGGTGATCGATGAGTCTGGGTCGTGAGCCTTGATGATGAGGATCTCCTCATCGCAGATCCCCTGCTCGTCGCACTCGCCCGTACTGGTCGTAACGGGAGGTTCCTTCCACTTCATCACCGTGATCTTGGGGCGTCTGTGACCGGGGTCGGCAACGCTCGAAGGTGGGCTCCCGATCACGCCGACCGATAGAGCCGTGAGGACGATCAATGCTCTTTTCATCACGCCTCCTGAAGGGGGTTTTCCCTTAGACGGGGGGACCGGTCATCGGGTTCCCGCCGCCAGGGACATCCGACTAACCGACCTCGATGGTGCCGACCATCCCCCCATCGTAATGGCCGGGCTCATGGCAGCCCAGGTGCCCTAGGCGAAGGACAAACTCGAAACCGGTGGGGGCGGCTGGACTCGAACCAGCGGCCGGGCGATTATGAGTCGCCTGCTCTGACCAACTGAGCTACGCCCCCCAGCGCGTTCCTTCGTCGAGGACGACACCGGTTGAATCGACCACCAGGTGAAGTCGAGTCCAACCCGCGCGAGCTCCGAGGGTGGGACTCGAACCCACAACCTACCGGTTAACAGCCGGTTGCTCTGCCGATTGAGCTACCTCGGAACGAGGTTTCCATCCTAAGTCAGCGGGTTGGACGTCGAGCAAATGGGGCATACGATTCGCACAGCCATACGTCGTCTGAGGAGGTCGAACATGGGCAAGGCGGGGTTCCTCATCGGGTTCGGGGCCGGCTACGTGCTCGGGGCCAAAGCGGGCACCGAGCGCTACGACCAGATCAAGCGCCTGTACGAGAACGTCAAGGCGTCTCCCGCCTTTCAGGAGGCGAGCGGCAAGTTGAAGGGTGCGGCCGGAACCGGCCTCGAGCAAGCGAAGGACAAGGCAACCGAAGGCGTGTCCAAGGTCACCGAGGCGGTCAAGGAGCGACGGTCGGGCACCGACGACCGGCCCGCCGGTGGGCTATCGGTCGCGCCGCCCCCCACGCACTGAGTACTCAGGGCTGACGAGCTACTCGAGATAGTCGCGCAGCTTCTGGCTGCGGGACGGGTGGCGGAGCTTCGACAGCGTCTTGGACTCGATCTGTCGGATCCGCTCGCGCGTCACTCCGAAGCGCTTGCCGACCTCCTCGAGCGTCCGCGGCTGTCCGTCCCGTAGCCCGAAGCGCATCTCGATGACCTCTCGCTCGCGGCGGCTGAGCGTGTGGAGGACCGACTCGAGCTGCTCCTGAAGCAATCTGAAAGAGGCTCGTTCGAGCGGCACGACCGCTTCGTCGTCGGGGATGAAGTCGCCGAGGTGGGAGTCTTCCTCTTCACCGATCGGGGTCTCGAGCGACACCGGCTCCTGGGAGATCTTCTGGATCTCCCGCACCTTCTCCGCGGACAGCTCCATCTGGAGCCCGATCTCGTCGGCCGTGGGCTCGCGTCCCAGGTCCTGCAGAAGCTGACGTTGGATCCGGACGAGCTTGTTGATCGTCTCAACCATGTGGACCGGGATGCGGATCGTGCGTGCCTGATCCGCGATCGCGCGGGTGATCGCCTGGCGGATCCACCACGTCGCGTAGGTGGAGAACTTGTAGCCCTTGGTGTAGTCGAACTTCTCCACCGCCCGGATCAGCCCGAGGTTGCCTTCCTGGATCAGATCGAGGAACGCCATGCCCCGGCCGACGTAGCGCTTGGCTATGGAGACGACCAGGCGGAGGTTCGCCTCTACGAGATGACGCTTGGCCATGGCGCCGTCGCGCTGCTCCCATCTAAGCTCGAGCGTCTTGGCCTCGGAGAGCTTGGCCGCCCCCTCCGACTCCAGCTTCTCGGTCGCGAGCACGCCTGCTTCGATCCGCTTGGCGAGGTCGACCTCCTCCTGAGCTGTGAGGAGCGCAACCCGCCCGATCTCCTTGAGGTACATCCGCACGGGGTCGTTCGTCGGGGCCTTGAGCGCCATGTCGATCTCGCGCCGAGCCCGGACCCGATCCTCGTCGACATCGGGGGCGGCGACCTCTACGACCTCTTCCTTTTCCTCCTCGACGATAGCCTCGTCCTCAGCCACGTCGACGCCGAGGTCGACGAGTCGCTGACAGACGGCGTCGGTGTCGTCGGGGGTGAGGTCGAGCACCGACAGCTTCTCGGCGAGGTCGGCTGCGGTGATGGTGCCGTCGGACTTGGCGCTCCGGACGATCTCCTCGACGCGTTCTTGGGTCGGCGCAACCTCGATGAGGATCGCGCCTGCCGGCGCCTCAGCCACGTCGGGCTCGTGGTCGTCCATCACGCCCCGCCCTGTACGTGGCGCAGGAGATCGCGGCGCGCCGCCTCGAGTCCGACGAGCTCCGTGAACAGCGCGTCGTGACGATCGGGCTCTTCCAGAGGATTCATCTCCTGAAGAGTAGACCTGCGGGCCTTGATCTCGCGCTCGAGACGGAATACCCGAAGGCGAGCGAAGAGCTCGCCCGTGTCGGTGGCCGTCCGGTCGCCCTCGCCGGCGCCGACCGTCAGCTCGGTGAACAGAGAGCGTGCGTCCGGGCTTAGGCGCTGGACGAGCTCGCCGGGAGAGGTCCCGCTGCCGGTCGCGGCGACCACCGCCGCCCGGAAGACTTCCCGGCGCGCCGGGTTCGTGAAATGGGTCTCGTCGATGTCCTCGGCTGCCGCCACCGCTTCGGGAGCGCGGACGAGCAAGCGCTCGAGCGCCTCTCGTTCGACCTTGACGTGACCGGGCAGACGACGGTCCCGGTCCCGGTCGCGCTCGGACGTGGGTGGGGCCGGCTCCGGCGCGCCGGAGCGCCTCTCGGCCAGGGCGCGCTCTATCGCTGCCGAGTCCACACCGATCCGATCCGCGGCTAGGAACACGTATTGGCCGCGGGCGATCGGGTCGGGATGCCACGCGAGGACCTGGACCGCTTCAGCAACGGCCCGCGAGCGCGCTTCGGGGGTATCGAGCGAGAGCTTGGCGAGCGTTTGATCGAGCTTGAACTCGAGGAGAGGCTGAGCCGTCTCGATCACCTTTCGGATGCCCTCGGCGCCGTCCTCTCGGACGACGTCTGCGGGGTCGCGTCCGGGCGGAAGGGGCGCGACGAGGACCTCGAGCCCGAGCCGGTGATGGATGCCGAAGCCGCGCTCGGTCGCGCCCTTGCCCGCGGCGTCCGCGTCGAACATCAAGACGGCGCGCCGCGAGAACTTCTTCAGCAGCTCGAAATGGCTCTCACCCAGAGCGACCCCGTTCGTCGCGACGGCCTCGGTCACGCCCGCCTCGTGTAAGGCGATGACGTCCGTGTAGCCCTCGACCACGACCGCGGCCTCCCCTCGGCCCAGGGTCGACTTCGCCCGGTTGAGCCCGTACATGACGCGGGACTTGGAGAACACCGGGGTCTCCGAGGTGTTGAGGTACTTGGGCTGCTGGTCACCGAGGGCCCGGGCGCCGAACGCGATGACGTCTCCGTTGATGTCCCAGGTCGGGAACGTGATCCTCTGCCGGAAGCTGTCGAAGACCGAGCCATCCCGGTCGCTCTTGCGTCCGAGGTCGGCGTGGAGGAGATCGGTAGCCGTGTAGCCCTTGGCCAGCAGGTGCCGACACAGCGCATCGCGGCCCGGGGCATAGCCGAGCTGCCAGCGCACCGCGACCTCCTTGCCGAACCCGCGGCCCTCGAGGTACCGCCGGGCCTGGAGCGCGTCCGGCGAGTTCATGAGGGTGGAGTGGAAGAACGCCGCGGCCTCGGCGTTCATCCCGATCAGCCGCCGCTTGAGCCCTACCGCCTGCTTCTCGCCCGGGCGCATCTCCTCGTAGCGGAGGTCGAAGCCGGTCTTGCGCGCGACCCACTCGACCGCGTCGGGGAAGGGAAGGTTCTCGACCTTCTCGACGAACTGGTAGAGGTTGCCGCCTTCCTGACACCCGAAGCAGTGGAACAACCCGGAAGCCGCGTTCACGGTGAACGAAGGGGTCTTCTCGGTGTGGAAGGGACACAGACCCTTGTGGGTCTGACCGCTCGACTTCTTTAGATGGGTGTAGCCCGAGACGATCTCGACGATGTCGGCGCGCTCCCGCAGGGCATCTATGTCTTCTTCTCTGATCCTGGCCATCTATTCCCTCGGTACCTAGAGCGCGCGAACCGGGCGAGGGGGAAGTGGGCTCATCCTAGAGCCCCAGAGCCGGGGAGGGAGCGCCCACGATCCGCTCGAAGGCCCGGAGGGCGAATCGGTCGGTCATGCCGGCGACGTAGTCCACCGCCCGAACGCGGGCATCGTCCTCGTAGGCGTCCTCCGGCGCGCCGGGAGCGACCGCGAAATGTTCGAGCAGGGTCTGGACGATCGTCTCCACGGCCGCGCTCGTGCTGCGCGCGACCTGGCCGAGGTAGACGTGCTCGAAGAGGAACGAGCGCGTCTCGGCCATGGCCTCGAAGACGGGCTCGCTCATGGCGATCGAGGACGAGTCCGCCGAGCCGGAGACGAGGTCGGTGACCATCGCCCGGATCCGAGCCGACCCCGACGCCCCGAGCACGGCCGAGGTGGACGCCGGCAGGTCGTCGAGCTTCAGGATCCCGGCCCGGACCGCATCGTCGATGTCGTGGTTGATGTAGGCGATGCGGTCGGCATAGCGGGCGATCTGACCCTCGAGGGTCGAGGGCATCGTCGGCATGGACCAGGTGTGGTTGGCGATCCCGTCCCGGACCTCCCACGTGAGGTTGAGCCGCTCGAGGACCTCCACGATCCGCACCGACTGCAGGTTGTGCCGGAAGCCGGGATGGAAACGGGCCACGACCTCCTCGCCGAGGTGCCCGAACGGGGTGTGGCCGAGGTCGTGCGCGAGACAGATCGCCTCCGCGAGGTCTTCATTGAGCCTCAGGGCCCGGGCGATCGTCCGGGCGATCTGGGTTACCTCGAGCGTATGGGTCAACCGCACCCGATAGTGGTCACCCTCCGGAGCGAGGAACACCTGGGTCTTGTGCGCCAACCTGCGGAACGCCTTGGAGTGGATGATGCGGTCCCGGTCGCGTTGGAAGCAGGTGCGGAGATCGTCCTCCGCCTCGTCGACCTCCCTGCCCTTGGAGGCGGATGCGAGCTGGGCCCGCTGCGAGAGGGTGCGTGCCTCGACCTCTTCGCTGTGCGCTCTCACGGTCCCACTCACGCCCCGAAGCTAGCACCGGGGTGCGACGAGAACCGGCCGCTACTTGGAGGTCGTCGCCGCCTCTCCCAGCACCGACTGTGCCGCGGCAAGGCGGGCCGTCGGGATGCGGAACGGCGAGCACGACACGTAGTCGAGCCCGATCCGATCGCAGAACATCACCGAATCGGGGTCGCCGCCGTGCTCACCGCAGATCCCCAGATGGATGCCGGGGTTGCCCTCGCGCCCGCCGTCCACGGCAAGCTCCATCAAGCGACCGACGCCGGGCTCGTCGATCGTAACGAATGGGTTGGCCGGCACGAGCTTCCGCTCTTCGTACATCGCCAGGAACTTGCCGATGTCGTCGCGCGAGAACCCGAACGCCGTCTGGGCGAGGTCGTTGGTCCCGAACGAGAAGAAGTCCGCGTGCTCGGCGATCGCGGCAGCAGTAACGGCCGCGCGGGGAAGCTCGATCATCGTCCCGAACTCGATACGCAGGTCGACCCCTGCTTTGTCGAGCACCTTCTGGACGACCGGCTCCAGCTCCTCGCGCATCTGAGAGAGCTCCTCGGCCGTCGAGACCAGCGGGATCATGATCTCCGGCCGGGGATCCTTACCCTTCTTCTTGAGCTTCGCCGCGGCTTCGGCGATCGCCCGGACCTGCATCGCGTAGAGGCCCGGCTTGACGATCCCCAGACGCACTCCCCGCAGCCCGAGCATCGGGTTCGACTCGTGCAGCTCCTCGACCTTCTTGAGCATCGTCTCGGCATCCTTCATCGAGAGCTTCTCGCCTCGGACCACGACCTTGCGCCTGCCGGTGGCCTGCGCGACGGCTACCGCAGACGCGAGGTCGACATGGTTGGGGAGGAACTCGTGGAGCGGCGGATCCAGGAGCCGCACCGTGACCGGCAACCCGTCCATCGCCTGGAAGATGCCGACGAAATCCTTGCGCTGCAGGGGTAGGAGGGAGTCGTACGCCTCTTTCTCTTCCTCGTCGGTGCCGGCGAAGATCATCTTGCGCACCGCGGCCACCCGCTCCTCCCCGAGGAACATGTGCTCGGTGCGGCAGAGCCCGATGCCCTGGGCCCCGCGCGCCCGTGCGTTGCTGGACTGCTCGGGTGTGTCGGCGTTCGCCCGCACCTTGAGGCGTCGCTTGCCGTCGGCGACGGTCATGAACACCTCGTACGCACGCCACATCGCCGACCGCCGGGCGTTCTTGTCGCCGAGGATCGCCGCCTCGAGAACGGATGCCTCGGTCTCGAGCGGGCCGGCGTAGACGGTCCCGTCGGTCCCGTCGATCGTGATCCACTCGCCTTCCGTGACCGTCACACCACCAACCGTGAAACGCTTCGCGCCGCGTTCTATGCGTATGGCCTCGGCTCCGCAGACGGCGGGGATCCCCTCCCCGCGCGCGACCACCGCGGCGTGCGAGTTGGTGCCCCCGGCCGAGGTCAGGATGCCCTGGGACGCGACCATCCCGTGGTAGTCGTCCGGTGTCGTCTCGCGTCTTACGAGGATGACCTTGCCGCCGTCTTCTGCAAGACGGGCGGCGTCGTCGGCGGTGAACACGACCCGGCCCACGGCCGCTCCGGGAGACGCGTTCAGGCCCTTGGCTATGGGCACGGTAGATCCCTTCAGCTCCGCCTTGATGATGGGCTTGAAGAGCTCGTCCAACTTGGCCGCGGTTAGACGATCCCGGACCGCGGTCTCGGCGTCGATCCACCCCTGTTCCACCATGTCGAGGGCGATCACCCATTCCGCCACCGAGGTGCGTTTGCCGATCCGGGTCTGGAGCAGCCACAGCTTGCCCTCTTCGACGGTGAACTCGATGTCGTTCATGTCCCTGTAGTGCTGCTCGAGCCGATCCATGTGCTGCTGGAGCTCGGTCCACGCCTCGGGCTGAACGTCCCCCATCTCGGCGAGAGGGATCGTGTTCCGGATACCCGCCACGACGTCTTCACCTTGCGCGTTCTCCAGGTAGTCGCCGTAGGGGCGTGGCTCCCCCGTCGACGGATCGCGGGTAAAGGCCACGCCCGTCCCCGAGTTGCCGCCCCGGTTGCCGAAGACCATCGTCTGCACGTTGACCGCGGTACCGAGGTCGTCCGAGATCTTGTTACGGCGACGGTAATCCTGGGCGCGCCGGTTGTCCCACGACCTGAACACGGCTTCGATCGCGAGGTGCAGCTGCTCGGTCGGATCCTGCGGGAACTCCCGCTTGGCCTTGCGCTTGACGATCTTCTTAAAGGTCGCGACCAGCGCTCGCAGGTCGTCCGCCTTGAGGTCGACGTCGTTCTCGACGCCCTTTCTCTCCTTGGCCTCCTCGATCGCGTGCTCGAACAGGTCCCCGTCGATCTCCAGCACGGTCTTCCCGAACATCTGCACGAGCCGGCGGTAGGAGTCCCATGCGAACCGGTCCGACGAGGTCTGCTTCGCCAGCCCCTTCACGCTGTCGTCGTTGAGGCCGACGTTGAGGACCGTGTCCATCATCCCCGGCATCGAGAAACGAGCCCCCGACCGCACCGACACCAGCAGGGGGTCGGCGGGGTCGCCAAGGTCGCGCCCCATGTTCTCTTCGAGCTTCTTGCGGTGCTCGGCAACCTCGTCGAGCAGCCCTTCGGGGAAGCTCGCGCCTGCCCTCCGGTAGGCGTTGCACGCCTCGGTCGTGATCGTGAACCCGGGCGGGACCGGCAGGCCGATCTTGGTCATCTCAGCGAGGTTCGCCCCTTTGCCTCCCAGCAGGTCCTTCTGGGACGCGTCACCCTCGTCGAAGTCGTAGACCCATATCTGCGCCATCAGTGCCCGCCTTCCGGCTCCTCGAGATCGAGATCGATCGACTCATCCGCGTCCGACAGCTCGAGGTCGAGGCGACCCCGGTGCCCGTGCGCGTCCCACACCCGCAGTGACCAGCGGCCGGGACCGAGGTGGAAGGTGTAACGCCCCTCGTCGTCCACCTGGACCTGGTCGAGGACGTCTCCGTTCGCGTTGTGCACCTCGACGGTGGCTCCCCCGGCGGCCTGGTTGCCGTGGACGGTCACCCTCCCGGACAGAGTTGTCATCCCTCGAACCTCTTTCTCAGATAGTCGATGACCCCATCGATGCCGATCCGCTCCTGCTCCATGCTGTCGCGCTCCCTGACTGTCACGGCGTGGTCCTCGAGTGTGTCGAAGTCGACGGTGATGCAGAACGGCGTCCCGACCTCGTCCTGGCGGCGGTAACGCCTGCCGATCGCCTGCGTGACGTCGACGTCGGTGACGAAGTGCGGGCGGATCGCAGCCGCCACCTTCTCGGCGACGGGCACGAGGTCGGCGTGCTTCGACAACGGGAGCACCGCCACCTTGGTCGGCGCGAGGCGCTTGTCCAGCTTGAGCACCGTGCGCTTCTCCATCTTTCCTTGTGCGCTGCGCGCCTCCTCTTCGTGATAAGCGTCGATCAGGAAGGCGAGGGTCGGCCGCTCGACGCCGACCGCCGGCTCGATGACGTACGGGACGTAGCGCTCCTGGGTATCCGGGTCGAAGTACGACAGGTCTTGGCCCGAGTGCTCCGAGTGGGCCTTGAGATCGAAGTCGGTGCGGTTGGCGATCCCCTCGACCTCGGACCAACCCATGTCGGGGAAGTCGTACTCGATGTCGTAGGTGCGCTTGGCGTAGTGCGAGAGCTCGTCGGCGCCGTGCTCCCGAAGCCGGAGCCGGTCGGCGCTCATGCCGAGGTCGGTGTACCAGCGCATCCGCTCCGCGACCCAGAAGTCCTGCCATTCGTCGTCGGTCCCGGGCTTGCAGAAGAACTCCATCTCCATCTGCTCGAACTCGCGCGTTCGGAAGACGAAGTTGCCGGGCGTGATCTCGTTGCGGAACGACTTGCCTTGCTGTGCGATCCCGAAGGGGATCCTCTTGCGCGACGCCTGCTGCACCGTCACGAAGTCCACGAACATGCCCTGGGCGGTCTCAGGCCTCAGGTAAACCGCGTGCGCGGAATCCTCCACCGGACCCATGTGCGTCCTGAACATCAGGTTGAAGTGACGCGGCTCGGTCCACGCCGGCTCGGTGCCGCAATTAGGACAGTTGCGCGCGAGGTCGATGTGATCGGCCCGGAACCGATTGTGGCAACGGGTGCACTCGACCAGAGGGTCGGTGAAGGTGGCGACGTGGCCCGATGCCTCCCAGACCTTGGGTGACATCAGGATCGAGCTCTCGAGGCCCACCACGTCGTCCCGCTCGTGGACCATGGAGCGCCACCACTCCGCCTTCACGTTGCGCTTGAGCTCGACCCCCAGGGGGCCCCAGTCCCAGGCGGACCGTAGCCCGCCGTAGATCTCGCTGGACTGGAAGACGATGCCCCTGCGCTTGCAGAGGTTGACGATGGTATCGAGAGAGGCCCTTTCCATCCGGGCATGATAGTCGTCGTGACGTCGCAACCAAGGTGCCCGCACCACGTCTGCCGCTCGTCGGATCGCAGAGATGAGGTGCGGGACCCATAGAGCTACTGCTGGGATTCGCAGCCGTCTTCATCCTCACCATCGGCACTGCTTTCTTCGTCGCCAGCGAGTTCTCGTTGGTAGCGGTCGAGCGCGCTCAGGTCGAACGGCTCGCCCAACAAGGTCATCCCCGGGCCAAGAGCACGCTGCTGGCGCTCAAGAGCCTGTCGTTCCAGCTGTCGGGGGCGCAGCTCGGGATCACCGTGACCGCGCTGCTCGTCGGCTTCATAGTCGAGCCGACCCTGGGACGTGGGCTCGAGCCGGTCGTCGAGCGCCTCCCCTTCGTCGCCGAGGGGTCGGCCGGCAACCTCGCGGTGTCCCTGGGGCTGTTGATCGCCACGGTGATCCAGATGGTCGTGGGCGAGCTCCTCCCGAAGAACCTCGCCATCGCCAAGCCGATGGAGACGGCATTCGCCGTCGCCACCCCTTTCCGGTTGCTCAATGCGTTCCTGCGTCCGCTGATCGTCTTCTTCAACTCGGCCGCCAACCGGACCGTGCGCGCTCTCGGCATCGAGCCCAGTGACGAGATCTCTTCGGCCCACTCGCTCGAGGAGATCGAGGTCTTGATCCAGTCGTCCCGGGCCGAGGGGACCTTGCCCGAGGCGGACTTTGCGCTCCTGGCGAGATCGATCACGTTCGGAGGCAAGACGGCGGCGGATGCGCTGATCCCGCGCACGGCGATGGTCGCGCTCCCCCAGGCAGCGACACTGGCCGACCTGAGGGAGGTCGCCCTGCACTCCGGCCACTCCCGGTTCCCCGTGTACGCGACCGACCTCGACGACATCGCGGGCATCGCGCACATCAAGGACATCTACTCGGTCCCGTACGAGGCCCGGGAGACGACCTCGGTCACCGGGATCGTTCGAGACGCTCTCGTGGTACCCGAATCTCGCAGCCTCCGGTCGCTCCTGATGGAGATGCGGCGCCGACGGGTGCACATCGCGGTGGTGATCGACGAGTACGGGGGGACGGCGGGGATCGTCACCCTCGAGGACCTCATCGAGGAGATCGTGGGGGACATCGAGGACGAGCACGACCCTGACGGCGAGACGCTCGTTCGGGACCGTTCGGTCCCCGCCGGCGTCCATCTCCTGTCGGGGATGCTGCACGCCGATGAGGTTCGGGCCGCGACCGGCTTCACGATCCCCGAGGGGGACTACGACACGCTCGCCGGGTTCCTCTTGAGCCTGTTCGATCGCATCCCCCAGAAGGGGGACCAGATAGCGACCGACGGGTGGGAGTTCAAGGTCACCGCGATGGACCGCAACCGCATCGCCGAGGTGCTCGTCGTGCGCGGCGGACAGGCTTCCGAGGCCGACGGATGACCCTCTGGTACCTGGCCGTCGGGGTTGCCCTCCTGCTCCTCAACGCCTTCTTCGTCGCCGCGGAGTTCGCCGCGGTCGCCGCCCGGCGCGAGAGGATCGAGTCCCTTGCGCAGGGAGGCAAGCTCGCCGCCCGCACCGCGATCAAGTCGTCCCGCGAGCTCTCGTTCATGCTCGCCGGCGCGCAACTCGGGATCACGATGGCGTCGCTCGGTCTCGGGTTCGTCGCCGAGCCCGCGGTGGCCCACCTGATCGAGGCTGGGATAGAGCCCTTCGTCGCGCTGCCGTCGGGGGTGCTCCACGCGATCTCCTTCACCGTCGCGCTCGCGATCGTGTCGTTCCTCCACATGGTGGTCGGAGAGATGGCGCCCAAGAACATCGCCATCTCCCGTCCCGAACGGAGCGCCCTCGTCCTCGCGATCCCCTTCCGCGCCTACGCCAACCTCTTCCGCCCGTTCATCCACGTGCTGAACCACATGGCCAACGGACTGGTCCGCATGCTGCGCGTCGAGCCCGTCGACGAGCTCCGCTCGATCCATTCGATCGAAGACATCTCGGCGGTGATCAGCGAGTCCGCCCGCGGCGGATACCTCGGCAAGTTCGAACACCTGCTCTTGTCGGGGGCGGTCCGCTTCGGCGAGCGTGACGCGGGGTCCGTCATGATCCCTCGGACCGAGATCGTCGCGTTGCCGGCGACGGCCACGCCGGTAGAGATCGAGCAGGTTCTGGTGACGAGCGGCCACTCCCGGCTACCCGTGTACCGCGACGACCTCGACCAGGTTCTCGGGTTCGTGCACGCCAAGGAGGTGCTGGCGGTGCCCGAGATCGACAGGGACCGGCCGCTCCGGTCAGAGCTGATCCGCGAGATGCTCGTCGTGCCGGAGTCCCGCAAGCTGCATCCCCTGCTCCTCGACATGCGGCGCGAGCGCCGCCACTTCGCCCTCGTGGTGGACGAGCACGGTGGCACCGCAGGCATCGTGACCCTCGAGGACCTGCTCGAGGAGCTCGTCGGGGACATCCGCGACGAGCACGACCAGGGAGAAGCGGG
>JBHENN010000027.1:0-24225 GCA_046262015.1 Actinomycetota bacterium
CTGCGGTCCGGTCAACGCAACCCCCGTGACCTGCGGCCACAGCGACTCCGTCGCGCGGTCATACATCAGCAGGTTCGAATTGATGAGCTTCCCAGACGTCCCGAACGTCGTGCTCTTGCCGTCTATGCGTGGGCGCTCGAATGCGATCGCCGTGTTGCACAGCGGGCAGAAGGTCACCGCCACCGGCGTCCCGCTCACAACGTCGTTGACGATCTCATGCCAGGTCATGATCTGAAGTGGATACGCCCGCGCCACATTCTCTACCTGCAGTGCGATCACGGGCTCTCGCCCGCCTAACCAATCGACTTCATGTACCGGCACGAAGGAAGGGTCGTCTATAGCCGGGATGCCATCGGGAGGAATCACTTCGACGATGTCGTCGGGATCGAGACCGGCATCTGCAGCCGCCGGTGCCTCAGGTCCCGACCCAGTCCCTGGCCCCACCACTCCGGACCTCGACGCTTCGGTCCTCGTCAACAGGTAAGCCGCGGACGCGGCACCCATGAGCAGCAACGCCGCGGCGATGACTGGGACCACCACTGGAGAGCGCGCGCGCCGACGCCACACCTCCTGGGCCATCAGCTCGATACCTCCAGGTGCTCCTGGATCAGAGACGTCAGCTGTTCTTCGTTGAGTTGGCCTGCCACGACCTCGGAGATGTCCCCGTCCGCAGCGATGAACGCGGTGGTAGGCATCCCGGTGCCACTCAACGCAGTGAAAAGCTGTCCCCGAGGGTCCTCGGCCAAGCGATACGTGACTCCCGTCGAGCGGGCCAGCTCCTCTGCCGAGGATCTGCGATCGCTGTGATTGACCCCGAGGAACTCCACGGTCCCGTCGAACCGCTGATGAACCTGTTCGAAGGCGGGCATCTCTGCCGCGCAACTGGGGCACCAGGAAGCCCAGAAGTTCACCACCATGGGGCGACCTCGATAGCTTTCCAACGTGAAGCGGCCGCCCGCGAAGTCGGTCAGCGCCACCGACAGGTGGTCACGATCCGTTCCCCCTGGAGGCGCTCCCTCACGAACCAACCAGATGGCAAGCACCGCGGTCACCACTACCACCGCAAGGATCGCGATGGCCCCTGTCCCTCGTAGGTGAGGAGCGCTCCCTGCCGCACTCCCATGTTCGCCAGTCATCGTTCGTAACTCAGCCTCTCGTGTGGATGGCTCTCAACCCAAAGGACTCTGCGACCCATCTGCTGATTGCCGGTGCAAGCGATCCGCCGCGTCCTGCGTCCCTATGGATATGGACCCCGGGGCGATTGTCGTGGCGCTGCTAGCCGGTTCGCTCGCGACGTTCAATCCATGCGGATTCGGGCTTCTCCCAGCCTTCGTGTCGCTCCAGATGACCGAGTTGCCGGGCGAAGACGGGACATCCCGTCGTGTGGGCCGAGGTCTCGAGGTAGGGGTGGCGGTAGCAGCCGGATTCCTCGCGGTCTTCATGGCCGCCTCTATACCGGTCGCCCTGGGCGCGACCGCCCTCGCCTCCTATTTCTCGTGGGCAGGGCTACTGGTGGGGCTGAGCCTGGTCGTCGTTGCCCTGGTCGGGTTAGGCGGAAAGCACATCGGTTTCTCCATCCACCGGAGAACCAAGGGCCCGCCGACCCGGCCGGGTCTTGTCGCCTTCGGGGTCGGGTACGGAACCGCCTCGCTCGGCTGCACGTTGCCGGTTCTCCTCGCACTGATCGGCGCCGCAACCACGTCCGGTAGCGCGATCGCACTGGTGGGAACCTTTGCCGCATACGGCCTCGGCACGACGATCACCCTGGTCGGGATCGCCGTGACGGTGGCCGGTGCACGGGCAGGCCTCGTTACCCGGATCAAGGCTGTCATCCCCCATATGCATCGATCAAGCACCGTGTTGCTCTTGGTCGCCGGCGTGTACGTCACCTATTACTGGGGACAGATCGTGGTGAGGGGAGCGGCAGCCAGCGCATCGGATCCTGTGATCGAGGGGATCGCCCGCGCTGCCGCCGCGCTCGAACGGACCGGGGCGGCCTACGGAGTTCCCCTGATCCTCATCACCGCCTCGATCTCAGTCGTAGCGGCGGGGACGATGGTCTTGCAGGGCACGGGCAGATCTCGCCCGGGTCGCTCGAGGGACGACACGCCGCGCGACTCTACGGATCCCTGATCTGATAGCTACGTTCCGCCTTGAGGTGGTCCGGCCACTGCGGCTCGAGCTCGACACCGAGGCCGTCCGCGACACGGTTCACGTAATTGAAATAGGAGGAGGCCTGGTTCGCATCCACGATCCCGCGATCGTCAAACCCGACGGCTCGGAGAGCTTCCACGTCATCCCGCTCGACGTTCCACGGCTCCAGCGTCAGTTTGACGGCATAGCGGCAGAGCGCCTGCGTTCGGGTGTCGAGATCATCGAAGCGTCCCTCGGCGACCGCCGAGGCAAGCGCTGGGTCGCCCGATTCCCTCTCCAGCGCTTGAGAGTGTTGCACCACTCAGTAGTGACAGTCGTTGGCGGCCGATACCGCCACCGCGATCGCCTCACGTTCGGCCCGCGAGAGTGGTGATTCGCCGAACATCACTGCCCGATAGAGCGCTAGGTGCCCCTGCAGCGCCTTGGGGTTCAGTGAGTGGGACGCCAGGATGTTCGGCAATGACTCACCCTGAGCTCCGTGCTTGACCCAAGCCATCTGTCCTCCCCTGTGCAATCGAACCAGTCGTGCTGCGATCCTAGGAAGTAAGGACTACCGCGTGGCGCTTCGGATTGCACCTATCCGGGAAAGGAACGGCTGATGACAGACGACTCCCACGACGTGATCGTGATCGGACTGGGAGTCGGCGGCGAGGCCGTCGCCGGCACGATCGCCCAAGCGGGACTCGATGTCCTCGGGATCGAGCGCAACCTCGTGGGGGGAGAATGCCCCTACTGGGGCTGCATCCCCAGCAAGATGATGCTTCGAGCGGCCGGAGCACTAGCCGAGACCTCTCGCGTCGCGGCGCTCGCCGGTGAAGCGCACGCCCATCCGGATTATTCGCCCGTCGCACAGCGTATCCGAGACGAGGCCACGGACGACTGGAACGACAAGGTTGCGGTCGAGCGGCTCGAGCGCACCGGCGGGACCTTCCTGCGGGGACAGGCCCGGTTCGTCGGGCCTCGCGAGGTCGAAGTGGAGGGACAGAGGCATGTCGCACGGCGCGGTGTAGCGATCGCCGCCGGTGGTAGCCCGGCCATCCCACCGATCGAGGGGCTCGCGGAGGTCGACTACTGGACCAACCGTGAGGCGATAGAGGCAAAGGAAGCTCCGGGATCGCTGATAGTGCTGGGAGGCGGCCCGATCGGTCTCGAGATCGGCCAGGCCTTCAGCCGCTTCGGAACCGCCGTGACCGTGGTGGAGATGGCGCCACACATCCTTCCGCTCGAAGAGCCAGAGAACGCACGCGCGCTCGAAAAGGTCCTGCGCGCAGACGGGATCGACGTCCGGACGGGGGTCTCCGCCACGAAGGTGAGACGAACCTCGGATGCGCTCGCGGTGGAGTTAAGCGATGGGACGCTGCTGGGGGCGGAGCGATTGCTCGTTGCAACCGGGCGCAGGCTCAATCTCCCCGACCTGGGGCTCGAAGCAGCGGGCTTAGACCCGAACGCTCGCTCCCTCGAGGTCGACGAGCACATGCGCGCCGCGGACGGCATCTGGGCAGTGGGCGACATCACCGGGAAGGGCGCGTTCACCCACATCGCGATGTATCAGGCGCGCATCGCGGCCGCCGACATCCTGGGACGCCCACACAGTCCCGCCGACTATTCGGCCGTCCCGCGGGTGACCTTCACCGACCCCGAGATCGCCAGCGTCGGGGTTTCCGAGGCAGAGGCTCGGAAGGACGAGCTAGACGTCCGGGTAGGTATCTCCCAGACCGCGTCGTCAGCGCGGGGCTGGATCCATGGACCCGGCGCGGAGCACGGAGTCGCGAAGGTGATCGCGGACGCCCACCGCGGCACGTTGATCGGAGCATCCGTGATGGGCCCGGCTGCGGGCGAGGCCCTCGGACTCTTGATCCTCGCGATCCAGGAACAGATCCCGCTTGAGAAGCTGCGCGACCTCATATTCCCCTACCCAACGTTCGTGCGTGGGATCGAGGACGCGCTGAACAACCTCGCAGAGCAATGACCTCGTTCCGCACGAGAGGTGAGCCGTCCGCGCGCGGTGCTAGCTTGATGGGTCTCGGTGCTGGGGTTCTCGCGCTCGGATGTTGCGTTGGACCAGCGGTGGCAGTGCTATTGGGCCTCATGTCCGCGACCGTCGCCATAGACCTCGCTACGAACCTCTACGCGGAGTGGGGGTGGGCTTTCAAGCTTGCCGCCATCGGATCGGCAGCGGCAGCCATAGGCGTGGTCCGGAAACGGTCCCGACGCTGCTCGACGAAGCCAGACCTGCTGAGGTTCACGGCCATCCTATCGACGACCGCGATCGTTACTTACGGACTCCTCTATGCCGGGACGACGACGCTCGCCGAGCGAGCTTCGGCCTCGGCGCCGATCACGCTGCGCGGGTCGAGCCCGGAAGCGCAGGTTGTCTCGGCGGTCACGCAGGTCCGCGAACGGTATCGGGATGTAACGATCCACCTGCAAGGAGCATCGTCTTCTGCGGTTCGATTCCGCATCGCCTTCACGATGCCGAACGTCGATCCCTCAACCCAGGAATACGTCCAAGAGATATCCCGCCGTGTAGGGGATTCACGCGAGGCGACACTGCTCCTCCTACAGACGATCGCAACCCAGGTCCCGAGCATCCGAGGCTTCAGTGCGTTTGACGACCTCATCTTCGTACCGACATGGTCGCGCGAACAAGTGCTCAACTCACAGGATCCCCAGGAGTATCGAGACTTCGACACCTACACACGCTTCGTCATGTCGGCTGAGACGCTGGGCGGCTACAGCCAACTGCAAAACCGATAAGCCACGACCGATCAGTCGATCAATTCCGCGAGGTCCGAGACGACCACGTCAGCGCCATGCTCGCGTAGCGCCTCGGCTTGGCCCACCCGGTCGACGCCGACGACGAGAGCGAAGCCTCCCGCTCGACCGGCCTCGACGCCTGAAAGCGCGTCTTCGATGACCGCGGTTCGAGCCGGGGGAACCGCCAGTCGCTCCGCTGCTGCAAGGAACGTATCAGGCGCCGGCTTACCGCGTAACCCGAGATCGGCCGCGATCTCGCCGTCCACCCGGGCATCGAAGAGATCGACGATGCCTGCCGCATGGAGCACGGTCATGCAGTTACGGCTCGAGGTCACTACCGCGGTCTTGACGTCTCGCGAACGCAGCGACCGCAGTAGCGCCACCGATCCGGCATACGGCTCGACGCCCTGCTCACGGATGATGTCGTTGACAAGGTCGTTCTTGCGATTACCGAGTCCGTGCACCGTCTCGGCGGCCGGGGGATCGTCCGGCCGCCCTTCTTCCAGTTCGATACCCCGGGCCGCGAGGAAGTTGCGGACGCCGTCGTAGCGAGGCATGCCGTCGACGTAGCGGTTGTAATCGGCGCGATCGAACGGCTGGAACGGCTCGGCCGGCGTGGCTCGGCGGGCCAGAAACTCGTCGAATACCTGTCTCCACGCCGAGAAGTGCTGCTCGGCTGTGCTCGTGATGACTCCGTCCAGGTCGAACAGGACGGCATCGAAGCCGTCAAGGGGACTCATCGCCGGAGGCCTCCAACCCGATGGTGATCGGCTGGTGGGGCCGTAGCTCGAGCGCTTGTTCACCTACGGTCACGGTCAACCCGTCACCTCGTTGCAGCCCCAATGTCAGAGAGTCATGCGTCAGGTCGACTTGGAGGCGCTGTCCCCGGATCGTCAGCGGGAAGCGCAGGCGCGACCAGGCCTTAGGCAACGACGGGTCGAAGCTGATGTGCCCGTCGAAGTCGCGTAGACCCGCGAACCCGTAGACGAGAGTCATCCACGTCCCGCCGGTCGACGCTACGTGGATCCCATAAACAGTGTTGGTCCCGACATCGGCGAGATCCATCAACAGAGCGAGCTGAAAGTGCTCCATGGCGCGTTCCTCATCGCCGATCTCGGCTGCGATGATGCTGTGCGGTGGCGGTGAGAGCGACGAGTCGCTCGTCGTCAGCGGGTCGTAGTAGTTGAAGTTGCGCCGCTTCTGGTCGAGCGTGAACTCGTTGCCCAGCAGGAACATCGCGAGGACCACGTCTGCTTGTTTCAAGACCTGGTGCCGATAGATGACCAACGGGTGGTAGTGCAGGAGAAGCGGGTAGTTCTCGGGGGGAGTGGCATCGAAATCCCACAACTCGCGTTCGAGGAACTGTGAGTCCTGCGGGTTCATCCCCCGCTGCTCGTCATAAGGCACATGCATGGCCTCGGCCGCTCTGCGCCATTCAGAGATCTCATCCTCGTCTAGACCGACATCGTCGCGGAGGACCCGATAGCGTTCCGGATCCTGCTGACGCAGCTGGCCGAGGATGGTCGCTGCATAGTTCAGGTTCAATCGGGCCATCAGGTTCGTGTACGTATTGTCGTTGACCACGGTCGTGTACTCGTCGGGACCGGTCACCGTGAACAGGTGAAACACGCCGGCGTCGTCGTAGAAACCGAGATCGGTCCACATCCGTGCCGTCTCCACCAGCAGCTCGGCACCGAATTCAGCGTGAACATGCGCATCACCGGTGACGTCGACGTACCGCTTCAGTGCGTAAACGATGTCGCCGTTGAGGTGGTACTGCGCCGTGCCGGCTTGGTAGTAGGCAGACGCTTCCTCGCCGTTGATCGTGCGCCACGGGAACAGAGCGCCCGCACTGTTCAGCTCCCTCGCCCGCGCTCGCGCCTTGTCCAGCATCCCGTAGCGAAACCACAAGAGATTCTTCGCGATGCGGGGTTCGGTGTAGCACAGGAAAGGTAGGAGGAAGAGCTCGATATCCCAGAAGTAATGCCCCTCATAGCCATGGCCGGTCAATGCCTTGGCAGGGACGCCGCTACCCTCCGCTCGCGCGGTAGCCTGGAAGAGCTGGAACAGGTTCCAGCGCACGGCCTGCTGGACCTGAGCGTCTCCCTCCACCTCCACATCACTGCGTTCCCAGAAGTCGTCGAGGATCGCCCTCTGGCTCGCGACGACGTCGTCGAACCCGCTCGCGACCACGCGCGTTAGCACGCGGTTAGCTCGGTCGAGCAGCTCTCTCGGCGGCACGCTGCGCGAGGTGTGGTACGACGCCAATTTCGTGAGCCGGATGGGCGACCCTTCCGTCGCTTCCACGAGGTAAGTGACCTTTCCGACATCCTCGCTTACATCGCTCACCACCTGGTAGGCGCATCCGGTATCCATGATGTGGTCGACGCCACACCCCAACGTCATGCCGCTCCGCGCCGTTTGGTAACCGAGCAGCAAGCGTTGTCCGTCAGTGCGCTGTAGCACGTTCTCGAGAACGCGCCCATCGAGGCTTCGGACGCGGGGATCGGATCCGTGGGTCTTCTCGTCCGGGGCGGCGACGTCTTGCCGGTTGACCACCTGGGACGAGATGACCACCGGCGCATCTCCGTTGATCATGCGGACCTCGAACTGGAACGCGGCCAGGTGGCGATAGCGCAGCGACACGAGCCGTCGAGACCGCACCTCGACGCGCTTGCCTGAGGGTGTCTCCCATACGAGCCGACGCTCTAGCGTTCCCGCTCGGAAATCGAGGATCCGAGCGTAATCGGCGGTATAGGCGGTCGGCAGGAAGAACGGCTCGTCATCTACGTACAGCTTGATGATCTTGGTGTCGGGGACGTCGATAATGGTCTGACCCGTCGCCGCGAGGCCATATGCCTGCTCGGCGTGGGTGATCGGCCAGGTCTCGTGGAAGCCGGCGACCAACGTGCTGTGGTCGTAGCCGGGGCGACCCTCCTCGTGGTTCCCGCGAAGACCGAGGTAGCCGTTGTGGACGCTGAAGAGGGCCTCGGTCCGCCCCAGGTACGCCTCGTTGAACCGCCGCTCGATCAGCCGCCATGGATCCTCGGGGTAGTCATGGGGCGGTAGCGGAGCGGGCTCAGGGCGGTGCATGTCGCTACATTCTCAGCCAATCCCCCAACCGTCGACTGCCGCCTCGCGGCCACTATCCTCTGGGCGAGCCTGACCTGCGATCTGGATCGCTCGCCAGTGGCGACCCGCACGACGTGCGGGTCCGAAGCTGCTGTGTCTTTGGATGGGCTCAGGCGACACTCGCCTCTCGGGCCGCTGCCCTCCGGACCAGGGATTCGCCGATCGGATCCGCCAACCGAACTCTCCAAGCTGGGCCGACTGGTCACACGGGGAGGACGCCGTGTTTGCGCCATGGGCGTTCCACCTTCTTGGTCGACGCGAACGACAGTCCTTTCGCGATCACAGAACGCGTGTCGGCCGGGTCGATCAGGTCGTCCACGAACGACCAGCCGGCAGCCACGTAGGGCGAGATTTGCTCCCGGATCATCGCGACCATGCCGTTGCGCGCCTCGTCCCGCTGATCTTCGGGAAGGGCTTCGATCTGCTTGCGGAAGATGATGTTCACGGCGCCCTCGGGGCCCATCACGGAGATCTCGGCGGTAGGCCACGCGACGATCAGGTCCGGCTCGTAGGCCCGCCCGTTCATGACGTAGTAGCCGGCGCCGTAGCCCTTGCGCAGGACGACCGTGATCTTGGGCACAGTCGCCTCGGCGACCGCGAACAGCATCTTGGCGCCGTGCCGGATGATGCCCTGCTTCTCGACCGCGCTGCCGACGATGAACCCGGGACAATCCATCAGGAACAGGAGCGGGATGTTGAACGCGTCGCACAGCCACACGAACCGGGCGGCCTTGTCCGCGGCGTTGACGTCAAGCGCGCCGCCGAGGAACTTCGGCTGGTTCGCGACGATACCGACGGGACGGCCTCCGAAGCGGGCGAACCCGGTGACGAGGTTGCGCGCCCACTCCGGTTTCATCGGGAAGAAGTCGCCGTCGTCGACGATCGCGGCGATCACCTTGTGGATGTCGTACGCCTGCCGGGGGTTCGCGGGCACGATGTCGAGGAGCTCATCGGCGCGCCGGTCCACGGGATCGACGGCATCGAGCACCGGCGGCTCGGCGAGGTTCGACGACGGGAAGAACGACAGGTACCTTCGCACCGCCTCGATGCACGAGGGATCGTCGGCCACCTCGAGATCGGCGACACCCGATATCTTGCAGTGCACCTTGGAGCCGCCCATGTCCTCGGCGGTCACGTCTTCGCCGACCGCGGCCTTGACCAGATGGGGGCCCGCGAGCGCCATGTTCGACGTCCCTTCGACCATGGGGACGAAGTCGGCGAGTCCGGGGATGTACGCCGTGCCCGCGGCGCCGGGACCCATCATCGCCGCGACCTGCGGTACGACACCGCTCATGATCACCTGCTCGCGGAAGAGGTCTCCGGTGCGGGCGAACATCGAGCCGGTCGCCTCCTGGATGCGCGCCCCGGCGGAGTCGATCAGCCACACCAGCGGCATGCGCTCGCGCAGGGCCAGCTCGCGCAACCTCGTTGCTTTTAGCTCGGTGACCATCCCCATGGATCCGGCCATCACCGTGAAGTCATAGGCGATCACGGCGACCTTGCGACCGTCGATCTCGCCGACGCCCGTGACGACCCCGTCCCCGGGGGTGACCTTGCCCTGCATCGACGGCGACTGCGACTGATGATGTGCGAGGAGACCGGTCTCGAGAAAGGTCCCGGAGTCGAACAACAGATCGAGGCGCTCGCGGACCGTCAGCTTGCCCTGATCGTGCTGGCGTCGGACCCGTTCCTTGCCGCCCATCTGGCGGAACGAGTCCTTCTTAGCTGCCAGAGCTGCGGCGGCGTCGCGCAACGACGGACCGTCGTAGGAATAGGTGATCGCCGCACGCGTTTCGGCGTCGGACATGCAGCTGCCCTCCTAGGGGCCCTTCGCCGGCGCCGTGCGCCGATGCTTTCCCGGGCCTCGCTGCGCCGAGGCTACCGCTCTAGCGGCCCTTCCACTCGGGCGCGCGCTTCTGCAGGAAGGCGGCGATCCCTTCGGTGGCGTCTTCGGACTGGAGGCACAGCGACAGCATCCCCGCGAGGTGATCGAGGGCCGCGTCGAAGCCCATGTCCTCGGCGCGGTAGAACGAGCGCTTGCCCAGGGCCACGATCGCGGGGCTCTTGGCGGCGAGGGCTCCGGCGGTGTCGGCCACCGCGTCGTCGAGCTCGCCCGGCTCGGCAACGCGGTTGACGAAGCCCCAGTGCCGTCCTTCCTCCGCGGTCATCCTCCGACCGCTGAACATCAGCTCGAGCGCGACCTTGCGCGGGAGGTCCCGCTGCATGACGGCCGAGACCATGAACGGCCACAGGCCGAGGTCGATCTCGGGCGTGCCCATCTCCGCGTTGCTACTGGCCACGACCAGGTCGCATGCCAGCATCAGCCCGAACCCGCCCGCCAGCGCGTGCCCGTTCACCCGCGCGACGATGGGAAGGGGCGAGGTGCGCATCTTCTGGAACAGCTCGCCGATCTCGGCGCGCCGGGCGTGCTGCGCGAGAGGCCCCTCCGGGCCCGTCCCGGACAGGTCGGCGCCGGCGCAGAAGGAGCGGTCACCGCTGCCGGTGAGGACCACGACCCGGGCGCCGCCCGCGCCGGCGTCGTCGAGTCCGCGGGCTATGCCGGATACGACCTCTGCGGTGATCGCGTTGCGTCGTTCGGGGCGATCGATCGTGATCGATGCGACCGGCCCGTCGACGACGACGCGGACCGGATCACGCGACGCCGGCTCGCTCAAGCTGTGCGAGGCCTCAGACCCTGCCGGATCTCAGGATGTCGAGGACGGCGCGCGCATCGTCGTCCGCCACGGGGCGGCCGGGAGCAGAGGCGGCCGTCCGGGGCCCCCCGAACGCCTTCTGGAGATTCTCCTCGGCGCGCTCTAAGGCCTCCTCGGCGGAGCGGAGCTTGATCCGCAGCTCGGTCTCCCGGCGCGCCGCGTCCTCCACCGCGGCCTCGAGCTCGGCCACCTTGGCGCGGTGTTGGGCGCTCTCGTGGGCGAACGCCTCGACCTGGGCGGCGCGCAGGGCATCGTCGCGTGCGAGCGTCAGCAAGCGGTCGACCACCGCCTGGCCGAGGTCGTCGTAGTCGAGGCGGGGTGTCCGGCGCGCCGCCCGGCTGGGCAGCATCGCCTCCGCATCCGCGATGTCGATCGGCTCGGTGGACCGGATCTCGATGACGGTGTCTCGGCCGCGCCGGCCCCGCTGGACGACTTCGATCCGCCCGACCTCCTCCAGGAGCTTGACCGCCTCGGCGCTCCGCACCGAGTTCAGACCTGCCCCCGCGGCCATCTCGCGCAGCTTGCCCCGGAATGTCCCATCTGGTGACGCCTGATCGAGGCTGGTCAGGAGTCGATTCGCGAGATCGTGAAGATTGGTCCGGGCCATCGGAACCGCCTTCCGGGGGGACAGATGCGAGGCTGTGTTAGCCCAATCCTATCGCGCCGGTAACTGAATCCCAATCAGCGAGGTGTCAACCGACCTCGAGGCGGCCGGCCAGGTCCCCGATCGCTTCCTCGGGGAACCGGCGGTGGCCACCCAGGGTCATCAGGTGCGGGAGCTTTCCCTCCCGGGCCCACCGCGAGACGGTCTTGGACGACACCCGGAGGATGCGCGCCACCTCGGCGGTCTTGATGTAGCTCCCCGCGTACGAGTCGGGTTCGACGCCCGGCATGCCCACTGACTCCTCCGTCTGGTCGCGGTACAGGTCGTGTACCTATCGACCGGTTCGAGCCGATACCTGAGTGGAATGCGGTGATCGAGTCGGAGCGAACCGGCGGGTCAGACCTCTTCGAGGAGGCTGAGGATGCGGCTCTTCACCCGGTCGGGACACGGACTGGAGCTCTTGAGACGAGCCAGCAGATGGGTGACCTCACGTTCGAGGCCGTAGCGCTCGAGGCAGGGGGCGCATTCCTCGAGGTGGGTCTCGATCTCGACCCGCTCGTCCTCCGAGAGGCCCTCGCCGTCGAGGAAGAGATAGGCGCGCTCGAGAACCTCGGTGCAGCGCTCCTTCATCGGTCTGCTGCGTCCCCCGGCATGAGCCTCTCAGTCCTCGGTCTCGTGGTCGGCCTTGGGCCCGGTGACGATCCCTTGGTCCCGGGCCAACTGCCACAACCGCTTCTGGAGCGCTTTTCTTCCCCGGTGGAGCCGGGACATGACGGTGCCCATAGGGACGTCCATTATCTCTGCCATCTCGGCGTATGAGAAGTCCTCGACGTCCGAGAGAACCACCGCCAGGCGGAACTGCTCGGGGAGGTCGTCGAGGGCCTCCACGATCTGCGAATCGAGCAACGAGTCGAGCACCAGCGTCTCCGGCGTCTCGCTGAAGCGGGGGTCGTGGAGCTTCAGCTCCTGGTAGAGGTCGAAGTCCTCGACGTTCTCGGTCGAGACCTTCTGCGGCTCGCGCTGCTTCTTCCGGTAGGTGTTGATGTAGGCGTTCGTCATGATCCGGAAGAGCCATGCCTTGAGGTTGGTGCCCGGCTCGAAGCGGTTGAACGAACGGTAGGCGCGCAGCATCGTCTCCTGGATCAGATCCTCGGCATCGGCGGGGTTGCGCGTCATGCGCAAGGCGCCGCCGTAGAGCGAGTCCAGCAGCGGGATGGCTTCCTCCTGGAAGCGCCGGCGGGCGTCGGTCGTGAGGTCCGCAGGCGTAACGTCAGCCACGGCTCTTGCCCCTGGGAGCGGTGGCCAAGACCGCGGAGTCGAACGAGAACATCAGCTCGCCCTGAGCGCGGTGGCGGGTGAGGGCGATCCCGATGAGCTCCTCGAGCAGATCGCCGAAGGCGAGCCCGCTCGCCTCCCACAGGTAGTAGGAGAGCGATCCGGGGACGGTGTTGATCTCCATCACCCAGGTCTCGCCGGTCTCCTCGCGCACGAACGAGTCGATCCGGGCCACCCCGGCCGCGTCGACCGCCTCGAAGGCGGCGACCGCGTTCTCCTGCACCTGCTTGGTCAGCGTCTCGGAGATGGGCGCCGGGATGCGCCGCTCCTGGGCCGCCATCCCCCCGGCGGACTTGGACGCTTCGGACCTCTTGGCACCCCGCAGGTACTTGTCGTCGAACGACAGGAACTCCTGCCACGCCACCGGCTGCTCGCACACCGACGGGCGGGGCGGCGCGCCGGGACCACCGAGGACCGAGCAGTTGACCTCGAGACAGCCCTCCATCGCCTGCTCGACGAGGAGCCGGTGGTCGTACCGCCGGGCGACCTCGAGCGCCTCGACGAGGCCGGGGCCGTCGGCGGCTTTGGCGATGCCGACGCTGGAACCGAGCCGGGACGGCTTGACGAACACGGGATAGGCCAGCTTGCCCTCGACCTCGCCGACCACCGCCTCCACGTCCGAGGCGACGCGCTCGGACGCGACCGTGACGTGATCGGGGATCGGCAGCCCGGCGGCCCGGAAGGCTCGCTTCATCGCGACCTTGTCCATCCCTACCGCCGAGCCGACCACACCCGCGCCGGCGTACGGGAGCCCGGCGAGCTCGAGCAGGCCCTGGAGGGTGCCGTCCTCCCCGAAGGTCCCATGGATGCACGGGATGACGACGTCGAGGGGGACCCGGCGCGCCGCCTTGAGGCGCCCTCCGGGGAGGAGCAGCCCGCGGTAGCCCGCCGCAGGCGGGATGAAGGCCTCGGAGGCGACGCGATCCCACGTCTTGGTTCGGTAGACGTCGAGGTCGTTCAGGGCGGACGCGGACAGCCACCGCCCGTCGCGCGTGACGTAGACCGGGACGACCTCGTGACGGGTGCCCAGCTCGGCCATGACCTGGTGGGCGGTGACGATCGACACGTCGTGCTCGACCGACCGCCCCCCGAAGATCACCCCGACCGATAGCTTGCTCATGGTCAGCGAGTGTATTAGGCGCCTCGGACGGGCCTCCGGCGCGCCTTCCCCGCCCGCATCGCGACCGCCTCAGCCCTCGTACTGGTCCGGCAGGTCGTTCTCGAACAGGACCACGTCGCCCGGACCGAGCAGCACCCGTAGCCGCTCGGTCGCGTCCGCGAGGGTGTCGACCGCGACCACCTCGGCGCGCCGCGCGCGCTCGGCTCCCGCCACCAAGGCCGCCCGGTTGGTGGATCCCACCACGATCACCGTGTCGGCGACGGCGCCGGCGGCTTCCCCGAAGCGCTCGTTCTCGCCCGCCTGGAGGTCGCCCAGCTCGATCATGCCCGGGGTCACGACGACCTTGCGTCCTCCCCCCGGCATGGCCGCCAGTACCTCCAGGGCGGCCGCGGCACCCTGGGGGTTGGAGTTGTACGCGTCGTCGATCACCGTGACCCCTCCCGTCCCCTCGATCAGCTGGAGGCGGTGCGGCGGAGGCTCCAGCTGATCGATCGCGCCGGCGAGATCGGACAGCGGCCGACCGGCGGCGCGGGCGACGGCGATCGCGGCGAGGACGTGGCCGGTCGCGTGCCGTCCAACGAGTCGGGTGCGTACCGAGACCGAGCCTCCGGAAGGCGCGTCCACGACGGTCATATCGGTCCCGGCCGGACCCACCTGCACGGCGCGCGCCGTCACGTCGGGCGCGCCGGACGGGTCGAGGCCGTAGCGCACCACCGGGACGTGCTCGGTCTTGTCGGCGAGCGCACGCACCTCGGGGTCGTCCACGTTCATCACCGCGGTGTCCTCGGCGCCGAGGGCGGCGACGAGCTCGTACTTGGCCTTACGGACCGCGTCGATAGAGCCGAAGCGCTTGAGGTGCGCGGGGCCGATCGAGGTCAGCACCCCGATGCGAGGACGCGCGAAGCGCGCGAGCTCGGCGATGTCGCCCTCCTTGTAGGCCCCCATCTCCACCACGAAGTAGCGGTGGGCGGGGGCGAGCTGCTCGTTGATCGTGCGGCACACCCCCAGAGGCGTGTTGAACGAGTCGGGCGTTGCCAGGACCGCTTCCTCGGGTCCGAGCAGCCGGCGGACGGCCAGCTTGGTCGACGTCTTGCCGAACGACCCGGTGATACCGACCACGACCGGACGCACCTCGCTCAGGCGGCGACGGGCGGCGCGCAGGTAGCGCGCGTTGATCGCCGATTGCACGGGGACGAGCAGCACGTCGGCGAGGGTGATGAGCCGCGGGGCGCCGACGAAGACGCACGCGGTCGCGACCGCCCACGTCACGAGGTCCCACGGCGCGCCGCCGGCAAGGTGCGCGGCGGCCGACGGCAGCAGGATCGCCCCCACCGAGAGGAGGGTGGCGACGATCAGGATCCGCCACGCTCGACCCGTCATGACGAGGGCCTTCTTCTGCCGGCGCGCGCCCAGGAACAGCGCGCGCCGGCGGTTCCGCCGGACCCAGTCCATGAAGCGGGCGCGCTTGTAGCCGTCGAGTTGGAAGATGTGCAGGGCGCGCCGCAGCCTCACGATCTGCCACGCCGTGAACGCGGGGACCACCCCGTACACGATGGCGCGCAGCAGCACCGAATAGCCGTAGAACGGGTCGGAGAAGCCCACCTAGCTCGGCGCGCCGAGGAAGTGACGCACGATCCGACAGAACCGGTCCGGCTCGTCGAGGTACGCGAAGTGACCCGCTCCTTCGAGCAGGACCAGACCGGCGTCGGGGATCAGCTGCTCCATCCTGCGCGCGTGCGCTACCGGCACCGCGTCATCCTCGGTCCCCCACACCAGCAGGGTCGGCGCGCCGATCCTCGGCAAGAGCTCCGTGAGGTCCTCGTTCACCACCCTGACGAGCACGTCTCGCATAGCCCCCGCGTCGCGGTAATCCTGCGACGCGATGCGCTCGTAAACCAAGGCGCGCACCTTCTTACCCGGCGCGCCGAGACGCCCGGCGACGCGCGCACCTCGGGACGCGATCCGCTTGGCGCGGGCTCTCATCGACGGCGGCATCCTGAGCCCCGGGGACCCTACGAGCACGAGCTTCTCGACCCTCGCAGGCTCCCTCGCCGCCATCAGCAGGGCGGTCTTCGCGCCGTACGAGTGACCGACGAGATGGGCGGGTCCGACGTCGAGCTGCTCCAGCACCCGGACGACGAACGCGGCGTAGTCGGGCGTCCCCCACACGGTTGCGGGCGGCGGCGCGTCTCCGAACCCCGGCAGGTCAATCGCGATCACCCGGAAGCCGCTGCTCAGACAGCGCGTGACCGGGGTCATCGCCTCGATCCGAGCCCCCCAACCGTGGAGGACGACGACCGGACGACCTTGCCCCGAGGACAGCACGCGCGTCCTCTGACCGTCGATCTCGAGCGAGTCGTAGACCTGTTCCATCCACCTGCAGTATCGCCGCTGTGGCGGCGTTCCTAGGTGTAGCGAACGCGTGGGTCGAGCAGCGCGTAGAGGACGTCGACCACCAGGTTCGCCAGCGTGATGAAGGTCGCGGCGATCACCGTTATGCCGGCGATCACGGGCAGGTCCGAGACGTTGAGGGCGCCCAGAGCGAGGTTGCCGAGCCCCGGGATGTTGAAGACCGTCTCGATGATGATGCTGCCGCCGAGGAGGATGCCGAGGTCGAGCCCGTACATCGTCACGATCGGCGAGAGACCGGCGCGCATCTGATGTCGGACGATCCCGGAGCTCTCGAGGCCCTTGGCCGCGGCCGTGCGCAGGTAATCCTCGTGCTCGACCTCCACCAGCGCTCCCCGTGCCATGCGCGCGTACAGGCCCACGAAGGTGAACGCCAGCGCGAGCCATGGCACCCACATCGCGCGCAGCCAGCCCAGCGGGTCGGTGGTAAAGGGGACGTACGTGTTGGCTTCATAGATCCCCAAGGTGCGGTCGAAGAGCAAGATCGCCAGTATCCCGGCGAGGAACACGGGCATGGACATGCTCACGAGGGCGAACCCCATGGCGGCACGCGCGGGCAGGGCGCGCCGGCGCAGGGCCGCAAGGGTCCCGATCCCGACACCGACCACGAGCCACACGATCGATGCCCCTAGCGCGAGTTGCACGGTGGGCGCCACGCTGCCCATGACCATGGCCGTCACCGGTGCGTTCGCGGCGAACGAGCGGCCGAGATCGCCGTGCAACGCGTTCCATAGATAGCGTCCGAGCTGGACGGACAGGGGCCGGTCGAGACCGAGGTTCTCTTCGATCCGCCGGACGCGGTCCGGCTCGGTGTTCCGACCGGCAATCAGGACCGCCACGGGGCTGAACTCACCGGGCCCCCGCTCCTTCTTGCCGGCCCCCCCGGGGAGCACGAAGAACATAAGGAAGACGGTGACTATGGCCAGCAGGATGGTCATGCCTGCGTAAAGGGTCCGTTTGACGATGTAGCGCGCCATCCCACCTCCGGTCCGCGGCGGGTCACGCTACTACTTTTGTAGTAGACCAGGCCGATGCTTCTCGAACCCGTGCACTCACTCCATAGTTGTCGACCATGAGCTCTCCGATCCTGCGCGCCCACGACCTGGTCAAGTCGTTCCGCGCGACGCGCGCCGTCGACGGCGTCGGCCTGAGCGTCGCGCCGGGCGAGCGCGTCGGCCTCCTCGGACCCAACGGCGCGGGCAAGACGACCACCTTGTTCATGCTCCTCGGGGTGATCACACCGGATTCCGGCGGGGTCGAGATCGCCGGCCACCGCCTGCCCCACGGACGCATCCACGCGCTCTCCCAGGTGGGGTTCGCCGCGAGCTACCTCCCCCTGGCGGAGAGGATGCGGGTGCACGAGTTCCTCCGGCTGTACGGACAGCTCTACGGCATCGCCGATCCGACCGAGGCGATCCGCGCGGGGCTCGAGCGGTTCGGCATCGGCGAGCTCATCGATGCGATGGGCCACGAGCTGTCATCGGGCCAGCGAACGATCATCGGCATCGTCAAGGCCACGCTCCACGACCCGGCGCTGCTCGTCCTCGATGAGCCCACCGCGTCGCTCGATCCGGAGGTCGCACTGCGCGTACGCACCGGACTGCACCGCATCTGCGACGAGCAGGGAACCGCGCTGCTGATGACGAGCCACAACATGCCGGATGTCGAGAGGCTGTGCCAGCGGGTCATCTTCCTGTCCGACGGTCGCATCGCCGCCGACGACACTCCCGAAGCGGTGGCCGCACGCTTCAGCCGCGCCGACCTCGAGGGCGTCTTCTTGCACCTCGCCGCAGGGGGCAGGGAAGCCCGGGTCGCCCACGACGAGACGGACCGCCCGGTATGACCTCCACCCGCGCCGACGCTCCGGGCGTGCCCGGGCCGGCCCTCCGTCGCGGCTCGAGCTGGCTCCGTATCCGCGCGGTGGCACGCCGCCATCTGTATGTGCTGCCGCGGAGCCCGCATCGGTTGTTCGACCTCACGATCTGGCCGTTGGTCGACGTGCTCCTGTTCGGCTCGCTCGCGGTGTTCGTCTCCCGTGAGGGTGAAGGCCTCGCCGCGGGCTACCTCCTCTCGGGCATCGTCCTCTGGCATGTGGTTTATCAATCCCAGATCGCGGTATCCGCAGGCATGCTCGAGGAGACGTGGTCGCGCAACATCGTGAACCTCCTGGTGACCCCTTTGCGAGAAGGCGAGTACGTCCTCGGCGTCGCCTTGTTCGGCCTCGCCAAGATCACTCTCGGCGTCGCCGTAGTCGCCCTGACCGCGTTGGTCTTCTACGCGTTCGACATCTCGAGCCTCGGATGGGGGCTCATCCCCATCGTCGCGATCCTGCTAACGGTCGGATGGGCGATCTCTCTGTTCGTGATCGCTCTGATCCTTCGTTTCGGAAGCGGGGCCGAGGCGCTCGTCTGGGGGGTGATGTTCGCGGTCATGCCGCTATCCGGCGTCTTCTACCCGGTCAGCGCCCTCCCGGCACTGCTCCAACCGATCGCTCTGGCGCTCCCTCCCACCCACGCGTTCGCCGCGGCCCGCTCCCTGGTGGCCGGACACGGGCTGCCGTGGGACGAGGTCGCCCTCGGCGCGCTCACCTCCCTGGGGGTGACCGCGATCGCGCTGCTGTTCCTGCTCCGTATGCTGCGCCTGTTCCGCCGCCGCGGCTACATCAGCCGCTACACCTAGCCGAGTGGGTGGATCTGCGCGCGATATGCGGACAAACCACCCACCCGGCGGGCGCCGGCCGGGTGCGACGGGCTAGAGTGCGCCGCTGGAACCACCCCGGGCCGGCGCCGTCCCGTGCCGGCCGCCCGCGCCTAAGGAGGGCGGATTGAACCAAGATCTCTTCCTCGAGCTCGTCTCGACACCGGGGATCTCCGGGCGCGAGGAGCGGATCCGTAAGGTCGTTGCCGCCGCGCTCGAAGACCTCGTCGACGACATCCGGGTGGACCGGCTCGGCAACCTGATCGGGCACCGCGCTGGCAAGGGACCGAAGCTGATGCTGTCGGCGCACATGGACTCGATCGGCTTCATCGTCAAGCACGTCGACGACGGCGGGTTCCTGCGGATCTCGCCGGTCGGTGGTTTCGACCCGCGCACGCTCGTGATGCAGCGAGTTCTCGTCCAGGGCAAGAAGGACTACGTCGGCGTGCTCTCGCCGGCCGAGAAACCGATCCACCTGCTCGACGACGAGGAGCGCAAGAAAGTGCCGAAGATCGACGACCTGTTCGTCGATCTGCTGCTTCCCGTCGAGGAGGTCAAGGCCAACGTCGCGGTCGGGGACCCGGTCTCGTACCACCGGGAAGCGATCGTCACCGAACGGGCCGTCGTGGCCCCCTACCTCGACGACCGCCTGGGGGTCTACGTGCTGCTCGAGGCGCTCCGCGCCGCCCGGAAGACGTCGTTCGACATAAGCGCGGTGGTGAGCGTGCAGGAAGAGGTCGGCGTGCGGGGCGCGATCACCGGAGCCTTCGGGACCGAGCCCGACCTCGGGATCGCGCTCGACGTCAGCATCGCCATAGACATCCCCGGCGCCGATCGCAGTCAGAAGGTCGGTTCCCTCGGCGAGGGTGCGTCGATATCGGTGATGGATTCGATGACCATCTCGGATCCTCGCATGGTCCGCCGGTTCGAAGAGCTCGCGACGGCCCACGGGATCAAGCACGACCGCGACATCCTCCTCGGAGGAGGCACGGACGCGCGCGGCATCCAGCTATCGCGGGCGGGTGTCCCGGTTGTGACTCTCGGACCGCGGGTCCGCTACGTGCACACCGTCAACGAAGCCGCGCTGATCGAGGACATCGAGGCGAGCGTCGACCTGCTGGCCGCGTTCCTCGAGACCGGGCACGACATCGACCTCGAATGGAAGGACGCGTGAGGTAGAGGGGATGCACCCGGTCGCGTCGACGGTCTGCGTTGGGTCGGTCAGTATGAAGAGATGAAGGCCCGCAGCGCGCCCGTCGTGGCCTGGTTCCTGTGCCTGGCGGCCATCGCCCTCGGCGTCGGGGCGGTGGTGCTGTTCGTGCTCAGCGGGCGGCCTCCGGTCGAGGTGCTCACCCACGGAGAGCTGGTGTCGGCCGAGATCGCTCTCACGTTCTCGGTGGTCGGCGCGGTCATCGCATCGAAGCGGCCGGACAACCCGATCGGCTGGATCCTCTGCGGCGTCGGTGTGTCGCAGGGGCTGGTCGAGTTCACCTACCTGTACACCCGCTATGCCTACGTGACGGAGCCGGGCTCACTCCCCGCGGCCGAGCTGGTGGCGTGGCTCAGCTCGTGGACGTGGCAGCCCGGGTTGGTCGGGATGCTGATCTTCCTCCCCCTGCTCTTCCCGAACGGCAGGCTCCTGTCGCGTCGCTGGCGGCCGCTCGCGTGGCTGTCGGGCGTCGCGTCCGCAGGGATGATCGTCGGGACCGCCGTCAGCTTGTGGCCGGTGCGCGGTCCCAAGCTGCTCGGTCCCGTCGAGGACGAGGCCCGCTGGCTCGAGCCGGTCCTGTTGCTGCTCCTGGGGTGCGCGGTCGGGTCGGCGATCTCGCTGATCGCCAGGTTCCGCCGGTCGCGCGGGGACGAACGACAGCAGCTCAAGTGGTTCACGTTCGCCGTCGCCGCGCTGCTGCTGTTCATCGCCGTGTACGGACGAGACGCAGGTTCGGTCCTGGACGCGCTGATCGGCACGCTCGGGTTCGTGATCATCCTCGGCGTCCCTGCGGCGCTCGGCGTGGCGCTCCTGAAGTACCGCCTCTACGACATCGACCTGATCATCAACCGCACCCTGGTCTACGGCGCGCTGAGCGCGATCCTCGCGGTCACCTATCTCGCACTGGTCACCGGGGTCAGCTCGCTCGCGGGCGACTCGCCGCTGACCGTGGCGGCGTCGACGCTGGCGGTCGCGGCGCTGTTCCGGCCGCTGCGCGCGCGGGTGCAGGGGTTCATCGATCGCCGGTTCTACCGCCAGAAGTACGACGCGCAGCGGACTATCGACGACTTCAGCGCCCGCCTGCGCGACGAGGTCTCGCTCGACAGCTTGACGACCCACCTGCTCGACGTGGTGCAGGACACGATGCATCCGGAGCGGGTGTCGCTGTGGCTGCGACCATCGGGCGCGGGCGCGGTCGAAACGAACAGGTGATCCGGCCGATGCTCTCTCGGGGGTGCTCCGAGGAGGCCTGCGGCCCCAGCCACGGCAGACGGCGCAGAGCTACTTGGCCTTCTTGCCCTTCTTGGTCTGACGCTTCTCCTTGAGGCTCTGCTTGGGCGCTTTCTTGGATGCCTTGCTGCCGCCCTTGTCCTTGTTCGCCATGACTCCTCCTAACGCCGCTCCCACCCGAACCTTGCGAGCTGACCGAACCTCAGACCATCTGCGAGGCGACCCGCTCCGGGCTGATCTTGAGGATCACCCGCACCTCTCCCGGCGCCATCCACTCGTATCGCTCCTGGCCGAGATACTTCTTCGCCATCGCATCGATGTGGTCGCGGGCGCCATCCTCGGTGATGTCGGTGACGCGTCCACGCACGGCGACCATGGTGTAGGGGTTCTCTTGGTCGTGCACCGACACCGCGACGCGTGGATCTCGTTCGATGTACCGCATCTTGACCCGCCCACGCGCGGAGTTGACGAGGATCGTTCCGTCCTCGAGGTCGACCCACACGGGGGTCGAATGAGGTGTTCCGTCGGGACCGACGGTGGCGAGATGAGCGAAGTTCGCCTTCCGAAACAGGTCCTTCTCGGCGTCAGAGAGCATGCGACCTCCTTTGGTCGGGGTCCACCACTCGAAGCCTAATGCCGAAAGCTCGAAGAAAGGAAAAGGGCCCTCTGACGAGGGCCCTTTGTCGCGGGCGGGATCAGCTCCAGCGAGACCTAGAGTCCTGCTGGCCCTTCAAGATCCCTTCCTCCCCGAGCTGCTTGCGGCGCTCTTCGAGCTGTGCGAGCGCAGACGATTTCTTGGAAGCCGTCGCGAGACGACTCAAGGAAGAGACAACTTCCCTAGGGCCGCCCGGCAGAGCTCTCGGCCCCGCTCGATCTCCTCCTGTGCTCGCCGCGCCGCGGCGTCACGTTCTGCTTCAGATCCCTCGCCCTTCTCCGCGAACTTGGCGGCTATCTCCTCAAACTCATTGCGCCTCGGGCTGTAGCTGTCTCTCCACCAGACAAACACTTCATCGGGCGCTAAGAGGGAAAGCGTGTAGGAGGCTCCTCGGGACGCGACAGCCAAGGGATAGATCCAGTCTTCCTGCTTCTCGTACTCGCCTCGCTCGAGGGACTCCCAAGCGACGCGCCATTCACGATCCTTGACGAAGAAATCAGTCATAGCCTCTCGTAGTTCGGCTCGTCGAGCATCCCGCCGCGCACTGCCGATCCGCAACCTTTCGAGACCGATGTTCATCGTGCCGGCAACCAATCCGCCCAAGGTAGCGGCCCCGGCTCCTATGAGTGCCGCAAGGGTCACGTCAGACATCCCTCAATCCCCCCTGTGCCCAAGGAACGACTCCGAGCGAGACGCCCTCCGTCAGGAGAATCTATCGAGGTCCGTGCGGATGAGTAGAGGCACCAAAGGAAAGGGCCAGCGAACGGATGTTCACCGGCCCTGACCTCTCCTTCTCTGGTTGCAGGGGCGGGATTTGAACCCGCGACCTCCGGGTTATGAGCCGCTATCAGCCAGTTCTGGGTGGTCAGACGTCGTCCTAGCTGGTGCGCTTGCGCAGGTCGGAGGGTCCCAGTTCGAACAAGAATCCGGATTCATCCGGACCGAGCCGAATCCGCCGTTAGCAAATCGTTAGCAAGAACGCGATCCGCTAACGAACCCAAGAAAGACCCGGAGGTCGCGCGTGAACGCCAGTTAGCGCGCCGTTAGCAACCCGTTAGCAGCATCCCAGGGGCTTCCCCAGCTGGATCTGCCGGAACCCCCTACCTGTTGCCTTTCGCTCGGTTGTGAGTGACGCAGAGCATTTGGCAGTTCTCGAGGTCCGACGCTCCCCCCTTTGACCACGCCGTTACATGATCGGCGTCCATCTCCTCGGGCTTGTAGATGCGAGTCTTGTTGTTGTCGCTCCCCATCGCGCACAGCGGGCAGTTGGAAACGCCGGCTGATTTGGCCTCGCTAGTCTGCTGCTCGTACGCGACCCGTTTCGTGTTCTTGTCAAACACTCTGATCACCAGCAACTGGGTGTCCTTCTTGCTGCCCAGCACGTACTCGTAGATCCCTTTGGCGTTGGTCACCACCGTTGGGTCGACGCGAAGCTCGTTTACGTCGGCATCGATCTTCGCCGCGTCATACGACTGCGAGTGATAGAGCTCGTAGAGTCGTCCCCACTCAAGTCCCCGCATCTCCTTGTCAGGCGGCCGAGTGAAGACGCTGCCGACCCAGTCGATCACCGAGGTGAAGTAGGTCTGCAGCTCATCGATGCTGTCGTCGTGTCGGTGAGTCGCGAGGTACGCGTCGACGCTGATGCCCTGGGGCTCCGAGACCCACTCCAGCGCGACCTCCAGGATTTCCTGCCGCTTCGGGTTGCCCTTGATGTATGACGACCACTTCTGCATATTGGCGTTGTTCGAGTTGCTGAACACGGCCTTTGCCCTGGTGACAAAGGGTCCGGAATAAATGGCGTTGAGCAGCTCCTGATTGTTGAGAGGCACGCCAGCGATGTTGACCGTCTGGAACCATTCCTTGATCTCCTTTTCGGTGCCCTGACACTCGTAGACCAGCAGCGTGCTCTCCTTCAGGAGGTTCTGATCCTCGATGGGCAGCGACGAGAACGTCTGCTCCTTGCCGTCGACGCGGATCGCGAACTTGCCTGTCACGAAGCGTCCGATGCTTGTGATGCGCTGCTGTCCGTCCAGGACCTCAAGGCCGTCGCTGTTCACGTTGAAGTAAATCAGCCCGAGCGGGTAGCGGTTGAGTAGCGACTGGATGACGGCGACGTCCCTCTTGCCGTCACCATAGATGTAGTGACGCTGGAACTCAGGCTGGATGACGAGCTTGCCGGCGAGGCCGAACAGACCCTTACCCTCAAGC
>JBHENN010000028.1:0-12500 GCA_046262015.1 Actinomycetota bacterium
GTCTCGAGGGTTCGGTTGTTACCGCGGGTCCCTGATCGAGGGACACGGCCGGTGGCGTCTGACTTGGCGTCATCGGCTTTTTCGCGAGGGGGCCCTCGGGCTCCCGGACCAGCCGCAGGCGAGAGGGAGGATCGGATCACGACGACGGAACCGCGCATCAACGATCGCATCCGCGCCCCGAAGGTCCGGGTCGTGGGTGCGGACGGATCCCAAATCGGGGTCATCGACACCGTCGAGGCACTCGCCCTCGCGGCGGAGCAAGACCTCGATCTCGTAGAGGTGGCGGCCCAGGCCGACCCCCCGGTCTGCCGGATCATGGACTACGGCAAGTACAAGTACGAGCAGGAGCAGCGTCACAAGGAGGCCCGCAAGAAGCAGACCTTGATCGTGGTCAAGGAGATGAAGATGCGGCCGAAGATCGACCGCCACGACTACGACACCAAGAAGGGCCACGTGGTGAGGTTCCTGCACGAGGGGGCCAAGGTGAAGGTCACGATCATGTTCCGGGGACGCGAGATGATGCATGCGGACCTCGGTCGCAAGCTCCTGGACCGTCTAGCCCAAGAGGTCTCGGACATCGCGAAGATCGAGACCTTTCCCAAGCTCGACGGCAGGAACATGACGATGGTCCTGACCCCGTACAAGGAGGCCGTCAAACAACGGCCTGCATACGTGCCCAAGAAGGAGCGGCCTCGTCCGGCGGTCGAGGAGGCCGCCGACGAAGCACCGGTACCGGCAGAGGCTCCCACGCGTCCGCCGGTGAAGGTGACCCGAGCCGAGGGAGGTTGATCCGATGCCGAAGATGAAGACACATCGTGGAGCGGCGAAGAGGTTCAAGGTGACGTCCACCGGCAAGATCCGTCGCCGCCGCGCGTTCGCGAACCACATGCTGGAGAAGAAGAGCTCCACCCGCAAGCGCAGGCTGAACTCGCCCGACGTCGTGTCCCCCGCAGACACCCCGCGCGTGCGCCGGTTGCTCGGCCGATAAGAGAACGTCTAGGAGGTAGACATGGCACGCGTCAAGCGAGGCGTCACCGGTCGCAACCGGCGCCGGGAGGTCCTCAAACAGGCCAAGGGGTACCGCTCCGCACGCGGGAAGCACTACCGCGCCGCGCACGAGCAGGTCCTGCACTCTGGGGTGTACGCCTATCGGGATCGCCGCGCCCGCAAGGGCGACTTCCGCAGGCTGTGGATAATCCGAATCAACGCCGCGGCGCGGACGAACGGGCTCTCGTACAGCCGGCTCATGTCGGGCCTGCGCCTCGCCGAGGTCGAGGTGGACCGCAAGATGCTCGCGGAGCTCGCGGTCAACGAGCCCCAGGCGTTCACGGCCCTGGCCGAGGTAGCGAAGAGGTCCCTCGAAGAGGCTTCCTGACCCCGATCGTCTCGAGCGTCAGGAACCCCCGGGTCCAGGAGGCCCGCAAGCTGCGCCGGCGCGCCGCCCGGGACGAAGCCGGCACGTTCCTGGCCGAAGGCCCGAAGCCCGTCGCGGCCGCTCTCGCCGCCGGCGCGCGGGTCCACGACCTCTTCATCGGGGAGTCCGCCCGGCCCGACCCCGGGCTCCTCGAGTCCGCCCGGGCACGCAAGGTCGCGGTCACGCGCGTCGGCGATGCCGTCATCCGGGCGATCTGCGACGCCGCGACTCCCCAAGGGGTCGTCGCGGTGGTCGCCATGGGCCCGCAACCCGAGCTGCCGGCGCGCCCCACCCTCGTCGTCGTCCTCGCCGAGGTCCGCGACCCCGGCAACGCGGGCACCCTGGTCCGGTCGGCCGTCGCGGCAGGGGCCGACGCGGTCGTCTTCTCGAAGGGGTCGGCGGACCCCTTCGGACCCAAGACGGTGCGCGCCGCGGCCGGTGCGCTCTTCGCCGTGCCCGTCTTGCGCGACGTCGATCTCCCCTCGGTCTTCGGTGCTCTGCGAGCGCGCGGCGTCACGATCGTCGGCACCGATGCACGCGCGACGACAACTTATGATGCGTTGGATCTGACGCGGCCGGTCGCGTTCGCGCTGGGCAACGAAGCATGGGGACTCGACCCGTCGACGGTCGCGCTCACGGACGAGACGGTCAGGGTGCCGATGCCCGGCGACGCGGAGTCGTTGAACGTCGGCATCGCGGGCTCGCTCCTGTTGTTCGAGGCGGTGCGCCAACGGCGCGGGCTATCCTCCTCGCCATCATGAGCGACGACCACTCCTTCGCCGAGCTGATCGCGAAGATCGGGCACGAGCTGCGCTCTCCGCTGACCTCGGTGCGAGGGTTCTCGTCGACCCTCGTGCAGAGGTGGGAGCGGTTCGACGACGCGCAGAAGCGCGGGTTCGTGCACACGATCCATCAGGAGGCCGAGCGGATGACGCGGATCGTTTCGGAGGTCCTCGACCTGGCACGGGTTACCTCCGGGGACCTCCAGCTACAGCGAGGTCCCGTCGAAGTCGCAACCGTGGCGGCTGCAGCTCGCGCGCGGCTGGGCGGCCTCTCCGGCGCGGAACGGGTCCGGCTCGACGTGCCCGAGGATCTGCTCGTAGACGCCGACCGCAACCGGCTGGAGCAGATGCTCTTCCTCCTGCTCGAGAACGCGGTGAGGTTCTCGGACGCCGGCGCGGTGACCCTGACCGCGGCCAAGGGACCGGACGCAACGACGGAGATCGCGGTGAAGGATGCGGGGCCGGGGATCGAGCAGGCGCGCCTCGAGACGCTGTTCTCGGGGCCGAACGAGTCGCCCACCAAGGCGAGCCCGCGGGGCAGCGGCCTCGGCCTCCTTCTCTGCAGGCAGCTCGCCGAGGCGCACGGTGGCTCGATCGGGGTGACGAGCGGGCCCGGCGTCGGATCCACGTTCCGGATCCGTCTGCCCGCACCGGAGCAAGCATGAGACCCGAGGGCGACCTCCGCAGCGCGTTCGAGGACGCCCGGGCCGACGGCCTCGCGCGCATCGAGCGAGCGGAAGACCTCGACGCGCTCGAAGAGGCACGCATCCGCACCCTCGGTCGCAAGGCTCCTCTGGCGAGCGCGCGGAGCGGCCTGGGATCGCTGCCCGATGACCAGCGCAGAGAGATGGGGCGCGTGGCGAACGACGTCCAGGCAGCTCTCGAAGCCGCGCTCGATGCGAAACGCGCGGCGTTCGAGGAGAGAGAGCGCTCTCTTCGCTGGGACCGCGAACGGGTCGACGTGTCGCTCCCCGGCGACCCGGCCGACATCGGAGGGCTCCATCCACTGACGCGCACGACATGGGAGATCGTGGACATCTTCATCGGCCTCGGCTACCGGGTTGCGGAAGGCCCCGAGGTCGAGCTGACCACGTACAACTACGACGCCCTCAACACACCCCTGCAACATCCCGCTCGCTCCGAGCAAGACACCTACTACATCGAAGGTCACGGCCAAGATGTGTGCCTGAGGACCGAGACCTCGCCGGTGCAGATCCGGACGATGGAGTCCCAGGACCCCCCCGTGTACGTCGTTGCCCCGGGGCGGGTCTACCGGCGCGATGCGGAGGACGCTACGCATACGGCGCAGTTCGCACAGATCGAGGGGCTCGCGGTGGACGAGGGGATCACGATGGGAGACCTCAAGGGCACGCTGCAGGTCTTGGCCCGCGAGCTCTTCGGGCGGGACCTCGACATCCGCTTGCGACCTAGTCATTTCCCGTGCACCGAGCCGTCGGCGGAGATGGACGTGCTGTGCTTCGTCTGCCGGGGGAACGGGTGCCGCGTCTGCAAGGGCGAGGGGTGGATCGAGCTTCTCGGGTGCGGCATGGTTCATCCCTTCCTGCTCGAGTGGGTCGGCTACGACCCCGAGCGCTACTCCGGCTTCGCCTTCGGCATGGGCATCGAGCGCGCCGCCGCCCTGGCCCATGGGGTCCCCGACATCCGTTACTTCTACGAGAATGATCTCCGGTTCCTCCGTCCCTTCGGCGGTGTCCTGTGAGGGTCGGCCTGAAGTGGCTCCGCGAGCTGGTCGAGGTCGACGTACCCGTCGAGAAGCTCGCCGAGCGCCTGAGCTTCTCGGGGACCAAGGTCGAGACGATCCGCAAGCCTCAAGCGGTCGAAGGCGTGATCGTGGCCGAGGTCGTGGCCGTCGAGCCGCATCCCAACGCCGACAACCTGGTGCTCGTCGACGTGCGTACGGGTACCGATGAGCCCGGACGCGTCGTATGCGGCGCGCGCAACTTCGCGCTCGGAGATCGCGTCCCCTTCGCCACGGTCGGTGCCCATCTGGGGAGCGACGGTGGGATGCAGATCACCGAGCGCAGGATCCGGGGCGAAGTCAGCCGCGGGATGCTGTGCTCGGCCGCCGAGCTGGGCGTGTCGAAGGACCACTCGGGGATCCTCGTGCTGTCCCGCGACGCCGAGCTCGGCACGGACGTGCGGTCGCTCCTCGATCTCGACGACACGATCCTCGAGCTGGAGGTGACGCCCAACCGCCCCGATTGCCTCGGGGTGCTCGGGGTCGCGCGCGAGGTCGCCGCCCTTCTCGGCAACGAGCTGCGGGTTCCCGAGGTGAAGGTCCCGTCGTCCGAGCACGTGGACGGTCGCGTTCGGGTCGACATCGAGGATCCCCAAGGCTGTCCCCGCTACGTCGCGCGCTATGTCCAGGGGGTCGGAGTCGGGCCGTCGCCGAGCTGGATGTCGGCGCGCCTCCTCGCCTCGGGTGTCCGGCCCATCTCGAACGTCGTCGACGTCACCAACTATGTCCTTCTCGAGCTGGGCCATCCGTTGCATGCGTTCGATGCGGCCAGGGTCCACGACCGCCGCATCGTCGTCCGCCGCGCCCACAAGGCCGAGCGGATGCGCACGCTCGACGGAGCCGAGCGTGACCTGGACCGTGACGACCTCCTGATCGCCGATCCCCGGCGCGCCCTGGCCCTCGCCGGGGTCATCGGTGGAAAGGACTCGGAGGTTTCGGACGCCACGGTCGAGCTGATCGTCGAGTCCGCGTACTTCGACCCCAAGACGATCGCGTTCGCGGCGCGCCGGCATCTGCTGCGCACCGAGGCTTCGGCGCGCTTCGAGCGCGGCATGGACCCGGAGATACCCCCGTTCGCGGCGGCGCGCGCCGTGCAGCTGATCACCGAGGTCGCGGGCGGGCGCGCCGCCGAAGGCGCCGTCGACATCTACCCGGCGCCGCGCGCGCGGACCCGCATCGAGCTGCGCCCGCAGCGCGCCAGCGCTCTGCTCGGGGTCGACGTCCCGGCGACACGCCAGGCCGAGCTGCTGGCCTCCATCGGGCTCACGGTCGGCGAGAGCGCGGGGCATCTTGACGTGGAGGTGCCGGGGTTCCGCGGCGACCTTCGCCAGGAGGTCGACCTGGTCGAGGAGGTCGCCCGGCTGGGCGGCCTCGAGCGTCTCCCGGCCACGCTGCCTCCCGGCAGGACGGGCGGGCTCGAGCCGGGGCAGGCTCACGAGCGCAGGCTCCGGCGCGTGCTCGCCGGCCTGGGTCTCCACGAGGCGTGGACGCGCTCGTTCGCGTCCGACGGCGAGCTCGACAAGCTCGGGCTGGAGCCCGACCACCCGGCGCGCCGGATGGTCCGTGTCGCCAACCCCACGTCCGAGTATGAGGCGGCGATCAGGACGACCCTCTTACCGGGCCTCCTCGCCTCGGTCGCCCGCAACTTCGCCCACCGCGCCGACGGGGTTTCACTGTTCGAGATCGCACGCGTCTACGAGCCCACCGACGATCCCCTGGCCCGCGAAGCGCTCGTCCTCGGCATCGTGTGGAGCGGCGCGCGCCGGGCCGCCGGCTGGCGGGACCCGGTTCGGACGTGGGATCTATGGGCCGCCAAGGGTCTCCTCGAGGCATCGTTGGCGGCGTTGTCGCTCGAGGGGATCGAGTTCGCGCCGTCGAGCGGCATGCCCTTCCATCCGACCCGAGCCGCGACGATCTCGGTGGAAGAGACCGGGATCGGCGCGTTCGGAGAGCTGCATCCCGACGTGTGCACCCGCTTCGACATCCCCGAAGGGACCGTCGCGGCGGAGGTGGCGCTGGCGCCGGTGTTCGCAGCCCTCCCCGGCCGGCCGCGTTCGGACGAGCTGCCCCGGTTCCCCGCTACCTTCCTCGACCTCGCGGTGGTCGTCGAAGACGGCGTCCCCGCCCGCGCGGTCCGCGACGCGATCGTTGCCGCCGGCGCGCCGGACGTGACGTCGGTCCGGCTGTTCGACCTCTACACCGGCGATCAGGTACCGAGCGGGCACAAGAGCCTCGCCTATGCCCTCGAGCTCCGCTCTTCGCAACGGACCCTGACCGACGACGACGCCGGAGCGGTGCGCGCCCGGATCGTGGAGCGCCTCGAGACCGAGGTCGGGGGGCGACTCCGCGCATGACGGCTGGGGGCGCGCCGGAACGGGACTTCCTGTCCCTGGCAGACGTCGAGGCCGACGAGCTGACCGGGTTGATCGATGACGCGCGCCGGATCAAGGCGGACCCGCGTTCGGTGCAGGAGCGGCTCGCCGGGCACGCGGTTGCCCTGGTCTTCGAGAAGCCCTCCACCCGGACGCGGGTGTCGTTCGAGGTTGCCGTGACCTCCATGGGCGGTGCGCCGGTCGTGCTACGGGGCGACGAGCTCCAGCTCGGTCGCGGCGAGACGATCGATGACACGGGACGGGTCCTGTCACGGTACGTCGACGCGATCGTCGTGCGCACCTTCGGTCAGGAGCGTCTCGAACGCCTGGCTCACGCCGCGAGCGTGCCGGTTGTCAACGCCCTCAGCGACTTCTCCCATCCGTGCCAGGGCCTCGCCGACCTTCAGACGATCGCGGAGAACAAGGGGCGTCTCGAGGGGGTTCGCCTGGCGTATCTCGGGGACGGCAACAACGTCGCCCACTCCCTGATGTTCGGCGGCGCCAAGGTTGGAATGGACGTACGCATCGCCGCCCCCGCGGGATACCAGCCCGACCCGGGGGCGGTCGAGCGGAGCCGCGCGGCCGCCTCGACCTCGGGCGGCCGTGTCATGGTGACGGGGGACGTGAGCGAGGCAGTTGCCGGCGCCGACGTCCTCTATACCGACGTCTGGACGAGCATGGGTCAAGAGGATGAAGCGGAGCGACGCCTCGCGGCCCTGCGTGACTACCAGCTGAACGCGGCCGCGGTCGAGCGCGCCGCTCCCGACGTCATCGTCATGCATTGCCTGCCGGCTCACCGGGGCGAGGAGATCACCGCAGAGGTGATCGACGGACCTCACTCGATCGTGTTCGACCAGGCCGAGAACCGACTGCACTCGCAGAAAGCGCTGCTCGCCTGGCTCATCCCGTGACGGCGCCGGCGCGACCCGGGACGGGACGCCTCACCAAGGCCTTCTACGCCCGGGACGCTCTCACCGTCGCGCGCGATCTGATCGGCTGTGTGCTCGTCCACGACCATCCGGACGGGCGCGCCGCGGTGAGGCTCGTCGAGACCGAGGCTTACCGCGGGCCACTCGATCCGGGCTCGCACGGCTTCCGCGGCCCGACGCCGCGCACTCGCACGATGTACGGCCCGCCGGGGCGCCTCTACGTGTACTTCACCTACGGGATGCACTGGTGCGCCAACATCGTGTGCGCCGAGGACGGGCGCTGCGAGGCGGTCTTACTGCGCGCCGGAGAACCCATCGCGGGGACCGAGCTCATGCGGTCGAGACGCGGTCGGGTCGCCGGCGACCGCGCCCTCGCCTCGGGTCCGGCGCGCCTCGCCCAGGCTCTCGGGCTCGGCAAGGAGCACGACGGGGCGAGCTTGCTGCGCGGCGGCTCGCTGTGGTGCGCGCGGGACGCGCTCACGGGATCCTTCCGGGCAGGCCCCGTGGCGCAGACGACGCGCATCGGACTCGCCCCGGGGAAGGGCACCGAGCTACCGTGGCGCTTCGTGGTCCTCGGTCACCCCCACGCGTCGCGCCGTCACTGAGGCCGCGACCTCGGCCGTGACCGCGCGGGTTAGCCCTGGTTGACCCAGATCGTCACGGTCGAACCGGCGCGCGCCTCGCTCCCGCTGCTGGGAGACTGTTTCCAGACGCGGTTGTTATTGCGGCGAGCCCGGCCTCGGTTGGGGTCCGACTCGATGATCGTGCGGGGGACCAACCCGGCGTTACGGATCTCGGCCTCGGCCGCGCCTCGGATCATGCCGAGCACCGAGGGCACGGTGACGAGCCCGTCGTCGTCATCATCGTCCACGTCGCCGTGTGCGGAGACGGCGATGACGACCGTCGAGCCGGGAGGCGCCTTCGAGCCGCCGGACGGGTCCTGGCCGATCACCCGACCGGGCGGATAGGTCGTCGACGCCTCGGGCTGCTGAACGACCTCGAAGCCGGCGTCCTGGAGGATCGAGGTGGCCTCGCGCGCGGGGAACCCGAAGACGTCCGGGACGCTGATGAGGTCCTTGTCCTTGACGCGGCACTCCTCGTCGGGCTCGCTGCCGACGGCGTAGGTCGCCGATGCACGGAACCTCTCCGGGGTGAAGCGCCCGGCGAGGCAGTTGTTCCGGGTGTCGATCGTGACGGTCACGAAGCCCCCGGAGGGAACCGGGAACGGATCGGCGGGGACGCCGGATAGGGCCTCGAGCATGAAGAGCTGCCAGATGCTTGCGGGGAACGACCCACCCGTGACGCCTAGACTGGTGGTCGTCCGCGTTGGACGGCACACCTCGCGCTCGCCGACGAAGGTGACCGCGCACGACGGTTTCATCTCGATCTGGCCTCCCGGATATCCCACCCACACCGACGCCACGAGGTCCGGCGTGTACCCGACGAACCACGCGTCGCGGTATTCCTGCGCGGTCCCGGTCTTGCCGGCCGCGGGCCTGCCGATCTGCGCGCCGGTCCCGGTCCCGCGCAAGATGACCTGCTCGAGAGCAGTGGTCGTCAGGTACGCGGTCGTCGCTTCGATCACCTGCTCGCCGGGCTCGTCGTCCACCTCGTAGATCGTCTTGCCGGCCGAGTTGACGATCCTCGTGATCGCCACGGGAGGGTTGTAGACGCCGTTGGTGGCAAACGTCCCGAACCCACTCGCCATGTCGAGCGGGTTCACCTCGTTGGACCCCAGCGCCGCCGAGAGATAAGGGTCGAGTGGGTCGTAGCCCGAGATGCCCATGGCGGCCGCCGTATCCACGACGTCTTGCGCCCCGACTTCCTCGATCACCTGGGCGTAGACGACGTTGACGCTGTTCACCGTGCCCTCCAGCAGCGACATGTTGCCGTAGCTCGATCCTTCGTAGTTGTGAACCACGTAGTCGGTGCCGTTGTTGAGACCGGGGAAGACGATCTGCGAGCCCCCCTTGTAGCTCTTGGACAGGGGGATGCCGTCCTCGATCGCGGCCGCTAGGACGAATGGCTTGAACGCGGAGCCGGATTGGCGTCCGGTTCCGGGCGCCCTCTTCTCGTACTTCCCCGTCACCGGGTCCAGCACGCGCCCGGCGTCGGGCTCGTTGAGTATCGCCAGGTTCAGCTTCGAATAGCGGTCGTTCCGTTTGCCCGCGAACCAATCCCGGCCACCGACCATCGCCTTGACGTGCCCGGTGCTCGGTTCGATCGCGACCACCGACGCGTAGGGGTCGCTCTCGTACGGGAGCACCTTCACCACGGCTTCCTCGGCGGCGGCCTGGGTCGCGAGGTCGACGGTGGTGTAGATCCGCAGACCTCCCTGGAACATCCTCTTCTCGCGCTGGTCGACCGATCCCCCGACCGCCTCGAACCGGGGGTCGTACTTGATCAAACGCTGGACGTAGTCGACGAAGTGCGGGGCCGAGTAACGATCCTCGTCCTCGGCCGGGTCCAGCCGGAGGCCCCGGGTCATCGCCTGCTCCGCCTCGCTCTCGGTAACGAAGTCGTTGGCGACCATCCGTTCGAGCACGGTGTCGCGGCGCGCCCTGCCGGCGTCACGGTTCTTGAGCGGGTTGTACTGCTCCGGTGACCGGATCAGTCCCGCGAGGAGAGCCGCTTGGCCCATATCGAGCCGGCCGACGGGTTTGCCGAAGTACGTCTTCGCGGCAGCCTGGATCCCGTACGCCCCCTCTCCGAAGTAGACCGTGTTCATGTACTTTTCGAGGATCCAATCCTTGGAAACGCGGGTCTCGAGCTGGCGTGAGAGGGCCGCCTCTCTGATCTTTCGCTCGATCGTCCGGGCGGCCTGGCCCTCGGGAGCGATGATCGTGTTCTTCACGAGCTGCTGGGTGATGGTGGAGCCACCCTCTTTGATCTCGCCGCTGGTCGCGTTCGCCACCAGTGCACGCACGACCGCCTTGAGGTCGACCCCTTCGTGGTCGTAGAAGCGCGCATCCTCGATGGCGATCACCGCGTCCCGGACGTGCTCTGGGATCCTTCGCAGGGGGACCACGGTGCGGTTCTCGATCCCGTGCATCGTCGTTATGAGGTTGCCGTCGTCGTCGTAGATGAACGACGACTGCGCCAGCTTGATCCGGGTGAGGTCCTCCGGCCTCAGCGTCGGTAGGTCGGCGAACTGAGCACACGCGGCCGCCACGAGGGCGAGCAGCGCGAGGGCCGAGGGAGCGGCACGGCGGAAAAATGGCGGCATGAGAGGTCCGATTCTACCGACTAGCAGCACTTTTCGATGGTCTAGCATCCCGGGAACATGACTCTTCAGGAGGACGACGGCCGCCTGGAGCGCCTCGTCCGGCGCGCTGAGCACGTGGTCCGGGTCGAAGACCTCGAAGAGCGCCTCGCCGAGGAGCGCCCCCTCCGGGTCAAGCTGGGGCTTGACCCCACCGCGAAGGACATCACCCTCGGCTGGGCCGTACCGTTGCGCAAGCTGCGCGACTTCCAGGACGACGGTCACACGGCCGTGCTTATCGTGGGCGACTTCACCGCTCGCATCGGCGACCCTTCGGGCAAGAGCGAGACGCGGCCTCAGCTCCGCCCCGACGAGGTCAAGGCTCACGCCGATCTGCTCCTCGACCAGTTCCGAGACATCCTGTCCGACACGAACCTCGAGATCCGCTACACCTCCGAATGGCTCGAGCCGATGGACCTCGGGGACATCCTGAAGCTCACGTCTCACCTCACCGTCGCTCAGATGTTGGAGCGCGACGACTTCGCCACGCGCTACGCCGAGCACCGGCCTATCTCCTTGATCGAGTTCATGTATCCGCTCGCCCAGGGCTACGACTCCGTGGCGGTCGAAGCCGACGTCGAGCTGGGCGGCACCGACCAGCTCTTCAACCTCCTGGTGGGCCGGGACGTGCAGCGCGCCTACGGCCAGCGGCCGCAGGTGGCCCTCACCTTGCCACTGCTAGAGGGTCTCGACGGGGTGCAGAAGATGTCCCAGTCCCTCGGCAACTACGTCGGCATCCGCGACGAGCCCGACGACATGTTCGGCAAGGTCATGAGCATCCCGGACGAGCTCGTGGGCCGCTACGGGCTGCTCGCCGCGAACCTGGACCCCCAGGAAGCCGAACGGCTCGGTGCCGCGGCGCGGGCGGGAGGACCGGAAGCGGGCCGGGCGAAACGGGCGGTCGCGGCGGCGATCGTCGCGCTGTACCACGGCCCGGAGGCGGCCGCGGCGGCCGAGGCCGCGTTCGACCGGCGCTTCAAGGAGCACCGCGCCCCGGAGGAGGTGCCCGAGGCGGTCGTACCGCCCGAAGCGATCGCCGATGGGAGCGCCTACCTCCCTCGTCTCCTGGCCGACCTCGGGCTGGCGGCGTCCCGCGGGGACGCACGCAGGCTCATAGCCCAGGGGGGCGTCCGGATCGACGGGACCGCGGTGAGCGACGAGGAGGTCCCGGCGCGCCGGCTCGACGGCGCCCTCCTGCAGGTCGGCAAGCGGCGCTACGTCCGGCTCTCTCTGCCCTGACCCCGGGGGAATGCCGACCCGGCCCCCGTGGTTGCACGCCCCGGCGCCGGCCTGGTAGATTAGGCGGGCCCGTAGGGCAAAGAACGTTGGCACGCGCACCTCTGGATCTTCTGCCGGAGGAGGCGCTCGACAAGAGAACAGGAGAGTCGCCTATCGGCACCTGAGCCGCACAGACCCAGGTTGCGTGGTGACTCGCCGGTGCTCTTGCCCGGCGTTTTTGTTTGTCAGGAGACTCGCCCCGAGGGTGGGGAGCGGTTCGCTCCTTGAGAACTGAACAGTGTGCCTGCCGACGGTCCTCTCGCTTGGGGACCGCTCGGAGACTAGTGGACCCTCGTCATCGACGACCACGGATCTTGTGCAAGGAACCGTGGACGCTTTGGCGACGTACGAAATAGATCCGGCAAACGACTTTTGGATGCTTCTTCATGGCACTCAGAAGCGTTCGCTGTTGCACAGTTTCAAATCTCTACGGAGAGTTTGATCCTGGCTCAGGACGAACGCTGGCGGCGTGCTTAATACATGCAAGTCGAACGAGAACCAGAGAAGGGGTAACCCTTCTCTGGGGAGAGTGGCGAACGGGTGAGTAACACGTGGGCAACGTACCCTCGACTCCGGGATAACAGTGGGAAACCGCTGCTAATACCGGATGACCCCTGCGTACCGCATGGCATGCAGGGCAAAGTTTTTCGGTCGGGGATCGGCCCGCGGTCTATCAGCTTGTTGGTGGGGTAACGGCCTACCAA